>NZ_JAALDT010000133.1:0-5981 GCF_014144995.1 Dietzia sp. DQ11-71
CGCCGAGGAGTGGGTGCGTGGCCGCAGGAGACGCCGCGGCCGTTCGCGCGGCGCCCTCGAGCGTGAGCTGCGGGACAAGGGCGTGGCCGAGGCGCACATCGCCCGGGCGGTCGGCGAGATCGACGAGTCGGATGACCGCCGGCAGGCCGCCGAACTGGTTCGCGGTCGGCTGGATCGCCGGCCGCGCGCCGCACTGTCCGGGCCGGACGTGCAGGGCGAGCGGCGCAGGCTCATCGCGTTCCTGGCCCGGCGGGGTTATCCGACGGGGTTGGCCGTGAAAGTCGTGGACGCCGAATTGGCGGCCCACGCATCGCCCTGAGTACCCTGGCCTGCGTGGATACTCTCGTGACCGACCTGCAGGCGGCGGCGCAGGACGCGCATGCCGAGGGCGACGCCCGCCGGACCTACCAGGTTCGCACCTTCGGATGTCAGATGAACGTCCATGACTCCGAGCGTCTGTCCGGGGTCCTCGACGCCGCGGGGTACGTCCCCTTCGAGGGCGACGCCGATCCGGCCGGAGGTCACCTTCCCGATCTGGTCGTGTTCAACACCTGCGCGGTCCGGGAGAACGCCGACAACCGGCTCTACGGCACCCTCGGTCACCTGCGGCCGTGGAAGGACGCGAACCCCCGCCTGCAGATCGCCGTCGGGGGGTGCCTCGCGCAGAAGGACAAGGATGTCGTCGTGTCCCGCGCACCGTGGGTCGACGTCGTGTTCGGCACCCACAACCTCGGACACCTGCCGACGCTCCTCGACCGCTCCCGCCACAACGAGCGGGCCGAGGTGGAGATCGCCGACTCCCTGCAGCACTTCCCGTCGACCCTGCCCGCCACCCGCGAGTCGTCGTACGCCGGGTGGGTCTCGGTGTCCGTGGGATGCAACAACACCTGCACGTTCTGCATCGTTCCGTCCCTGCGCGGCAAGGAAGTCGATCGTCGGCCCGGCGAGGTCCTGGCCGAGGTGCAGGCGCTCGCCGACGAGGGCGTCCTCGAGGTCACGCTGCTCGGCCAGAACGTCAACGCGTACGGGCGGTCCTTCCACGACCCCGACGAGCCCTCCGACAAGGGCGCCTTCGCCTCACTATTGCGGGCGGCCGGCCGGGTCGAGGGGATCGAACGGATCCGCTTCACCTCGCCGCACCCGGCGGAGTTCACCGACGACGTGATCGAGGCCATGGCCTCCACACCGACCGTCTGCCCCCAGCTGCACATGCCGCTGCAGTCCGGGTCCGACCGCGTCCTGCGCGCCATGCGACGCTCCTACCGGTCCGAGCGCTTCCTCGGGATCATCGAGCGCGTCCGCGCGGCCATGCCGCACGCGGCCATCACCACCGACATCATCGTCGGGTTCCCCGGGGAGACCGAGGAGGACTTCCAGGCCACCCTCGACGTGGTCGAGAAGGCGCGGTTCTCCAGCGCGTTCACCTTCCAGTACTCGCCCCGCCCGGGGACCCCCGCGGCCACCATGGAGGACCAGATCCCCAAGGCCGTGGTCCAGGAACGCTACGAGCGCCTGATCGAGCTCCAGGAGCGCATCACCCTCGAGGAGAACCAGAAGCAGGTCGGGCGCGTCGTCGAGCTCCTCGTGACCGCCGACGAGGGCCGCAAGGACGCGGCCACCGCCCGGATGACGGGTCGGGCCCGCGACGGTCGGCTCGTACACTTCGCCCCCATCGGCGACCACGCCGACCGGGTGCGTCCGGGAGATGTGGTGACCACCCGTGTCACCGCCGCGGCCCCGCACCACCTGCTCGCCGATGACGGGGTGCTCAGCCACCGGGCCACCCGGGCCGGCGATCGTCACGAGGCGGGCCACAAACCCGAGACCCCGCCCATCGGGGTCGGGCTCGGACTTCCCACGCTCCGGCGCGACACCGTCAGCGCCCCAGTCACCACCGAGAAGGGATGCCCCACGTGAGCACCGACGAGCGCCCCGATCCGATCGCGGGGATCATGGAAGTCACCCGGAACGCGGAATCGGAGATGCGAGACCGTGACCGCGTCCTCGGGCGCACCCTCGTGATCGGGCGGGCCTACCTGGCGTCCGCCGTCCTCATCGTGCTGTTGGCCGTCGCCCTGGCCCTGCCGCACAGCGAGGGAGTGCGGGGACTCGACGTCCTGTTCTTCACCGACGTGGCGCGCGAGCAGTACACGACCCTGCCGTCCCATCTGTTCGTGCTCCTGTACTCCGTGGGCACCATCGCGTTCGGGGCAGCGATGATCATGACGCAGAAGTGGTGGGCCGCCGGGATCGCCTGGAGCGCGACGTGCGTGTCCGCCGTGTACGGCGTGCTGGCGATCTGGCTCCGCCAGTCCGGTCGCGGCCCCAATCCCGATGTGCAGGACTTCGGCGGGCCCGGCATCGGCCTCTACGTCAGTGAGATCATCGTGTTCGCTCTGGTGATCACGCTGGCGAGTGTGCTGTGGGCGCGGACCCCGGAGCAGATCACGCTCGAGGAGAACGCCCGTCACGGAGACGGGCGCTGAACCGACCTCCCGGACGTCGCGCCGTCTGATGACCGGCGCGAGAAGAGCCCGGCCCCGTCGTGACGGGCCGGGCTCTTCTCGTCTGCGGGTTCTCGTCGCCCGTCGGCGGGTGGCCGCAGGTGGGGCGCGTCAGCGGGTGTCGACCGCCTTCTCGGCGGCCTCCGCCCACTCCTTCCACTGCGCGGCCTGCGCCCGGGCGCTCTCCGCGTCTTTGTTCTTGCCCGCAGCATCCGCCTTCGCGGCCTGCTCCTCGAAGTCGTGGACCCGGTCCCAGAACTGGCCGGCGCGGGCCTTGGCCTCCGGGTCGGTACGACGCCATTCCGTGTCGGCCGCATCGGCGACACGCTTCTCCAGGGCCCGAATACGCCCCTCCAACTGACCCATCCGCTCGCGCGGGACCTTGCCGATCTCCTCCCACCGCGACTGCAGCTGCCGGAGAGCGGAACGGGCGGCGCCCAGGTCGGCCGCAGGATCGATCCGGCCCTCGTACTCGGCGAGCAGGGCCTCCTTGGCCTGGGCGTTGGTCTCGAACTCGGCGTCCCGTTCCGCAGCGGCGGCGTGGCGGGCGTCGAAGAACGTGTCCTGGGCCGCCTTGAACCGCTTCCACAGGGCCTCATCGGCATCCCGCGGGGCCCGGCCGGCGGCCTTCCACTCGTCCATGAGACGACGGAACGCCGTGGCCGTGTCGTTCCAGTCGGTGGACCCGGACAGGGCCTCCGCCCTCTCCACCAGGTCCTCCTTGACCTTCTTGACCGAGGCGCGGTTGCGGTCCAGTTCGGCGAAGTGCGAGCCCCGGCGACGGTTGAACGCCTCCCGGGCCTTGGAGAACCTCTTCCACAGGGCGTCGTCCGTCTTGCGGTCGATACCCCGGATCGTCTTCCACTCCTCGAGGATCTCGCGCAGGCGGTCCCCGGCGGACTTCCACTGAGTCGACGACGCCCCGATCTCCTCGGCCTCGTCCGCCAACGCCTCCTTCCGCGCGATCGCGGCCGCCCGCTGCTCGTCCTTGCGCTGCTTCGACACGGCCTCGACCTCGCCGGAACGCTCGATCACCGCAGCCACACGCGCGGCGAGAGAATCGAGATCGCCCACGGCGGCGGCGGTGGGGATCTGTTCCGCCAGGGTCTCCGCCGAGGCGCGGGTCTTCCTGGCGTCCTGCGGATGGGACTCGAGACGGGTCTCGAGCAGAGCGACCTCGGCGGCGAGGTCATCGAAGCGCAGACCGAAGTGCGCGAGGCCCTCCTCGGGAGCACCGGCCTGCCACGACCCGACCTGACGCTCACCGTCGGAGGTCCGGACGAACACCGCGCCCGACTCGTCGACGCGACCCCACTGCGACGGGTCCGAGGCGCGCGTGACCCCTGGGGTACCCGCGGGGGTCGGCCGCGGTGCCACCTTGCGTGCCAGCGCGGCGGGGGATGGCGCACCCGGCCTCGGACCGGGGATCGGGGTCGCTCCGCCCGAACTCGCTCCGCCCGAACTCGATCCGCCCTGGGCGGTGGGTGACTGCTCGGTCATGTCGTCCTCGTTTCCTTCTGCCGCGTGTCACGGCACCATCACCGGGATCGCACCGGTCATCGCCTCGCCGCCCCGTTTCGAGGAGACGGCATCCTCCTAGTGTGTACCAACCTCCGCCCGGGTGTCCGGCGTATCCCCGCGGTATCCCCGGACGGGTCCGTTCCGCGGTGTCGGGGGCGGTCAGTAGGGTTTCCGGGTGTGAGCCCCTCTGTCGTCCTGGTCCCCGGAGCGCCGGTCCTCGTGCCGGAGCTGTCCGGCTCTGCGGTCGCCGAGACCGAGAGCGGGGTGGCCGCGATATGCGAGATGCTCCGCCGGGCCGGACGCGGCGCGACACGGGTCGTCGTCCTGGGGACCGACCACGCGGGCAGAAGTCTTGGGGACATGCGCTCCTCGCTCTCCAGATGGGGGGTCGACGTGCCCGTGGGCCCGCCCGGTGCCCCGCCGACGCCGCACGCTGCGGTTCCCGACCCGGCGTTGATCGCCTGGTGGCTGCTCGACCTGGCGGGTATCGACCTCCCGAGGAGGTTCGTCGGCGTGACCGGGGGACCGCAGCCCGTCCCCACGCCGGTGTCGGACGACCTCGTCGTCGTCGTCGTCGCCGACGGCCCCGCCTCCCTCACTCCGCGAGCTCCCGTCCCCGAGGATCCCCGCGGTATCGCCCTCGACGAGGAGCTGACCCGATGGCTGCGCAGCTCCGGCGAGCTCCCGGACCCCGGCGAGCCGGTGGCCGACGAGATCGGCTGGTGGAGCCGGCCCGCGTGGCGCGTCCTGGCGGACCTCGTCGCGGACCGCACGGCTGTCGAGGCCCTGTCCTGGGCGCCATTCGGGGTGGGGTATCACAGCGCGTGGTGGCCACCGGAGGCCGCCGCGAATGCCACGGTGGTCGTCGACGCGCCGGCCGCCACTCCCGGCGAACCCGGGGCACCGTCATGACCGGGCGTGTTCCCGTCGCCGTGATGGGGCCGACCGGGACGGGGAAGTCCGAGCTGGCGCTCGGCCTCGCCGAGCGACTCGGCGGGGAGATCGTCAACTGCGATGCCATGCAGCAGTACCGCGGCATGGACATCGGCACCGCCAAACTGACACCGACTCAGCGGCGCGGGATCCCGCACCACCGGCTCGACGTGCTGGACGTCACCGAGACCGCCAGCGTCGCGGACTTCCGCACCGAGGCGGAACGCGAGATCTCCGAGATCCGCGATCGCGGCCACGTGCCGATCCTGTGCGGAGGGTCGATGATGTACATCCAGGCGCTTGTCGACGGGTGGTCGATCCCGGACACGGACCCGGACGTGCGCGCCCACTACGAACGTCGCCTCGAGCAGATCGGGGTGCAGGCCCTGCACGCCGAACTCGCCGTGGTGGACCCCGAGGCCGCGCAGACCATCCTCCCCAGCGACCCCAGGCGCACCGTGCGCGCATTGGAGGTCGTGGAACTCACCGGCAAGCCCTTCTCCGCCTCCCGACCGACGATCGGGGAGCCGCGCTGGGGCACGCGCATGCTGGGCCTGCGCTGCGGTCTGCCCGAATTGGACGAGAGGCTGACGACGCGTACGGCCGCGATGTTCGCCGACGGGCTCGTCCCGGAGGTCCGCCGTCTCGTGGGAGTCGGGCTGCTCGAGGGCGTCACCGCACGGCGCGCGATCGGGTACGCCCAGGTGCTCGACGAGATGGACGCACAGCAGCGGATCGACGACGCCGGGGCGGCCCGCGCCGAGGAACGGACGGTGATCGGGACCCGCCGCTACGTCCGGCGCCAGCGGTCATGGTTCGGCCGGGATCACCGGATCCGGTGGATAGACACCGACACCCACGGACGCGACGCCCACGCACCCCGCCCGCTCGAGGCCGCGCTGGGGATCCTCGGGGAGGGCCGACCGTGAGCAGCCCCGGACCCGGGCGGCCGCGGGTCCAGTCCGTCGACCGGGCCTTCGACCTACTCGACGCGCTGAGCATCCGCGGGGGCCGGGCGAGCCT
>NZ_JAALDT010000134.1:0-2137 GCF_014144995.1 Dietzia sp. DQ11-71
TGGCTCCGATCGGATTCGTGCTGCCCATGGGCGTCGGCGCCATCCTCATGTCCGCCTCCACCGTCGTCGTTGCTCTCAACGCGCAGCTGCTGCGCCGTCTCGACCTCCGCCCGGACACCGTCACCACAGCGATGCAACGAGGATGAGTCCGATGAACACCACCCACTCCACTCGGAGACGAGCCGCGATCGCGCTCGTTGCCGCCGCTGCCCTGACCCTGACCGGCTGCTCGCCCGGGCCCGCCGAAAATGCAGTACCCAACTGGCCTCCCGCGTCGTTGGAGCACTACGACCTCGCCGGCCTCGACGCACCCCAGATCATCAACACGCTCGACACCATGCCGGTGGCCGACAGGCCGAACGATCTGATCGCCTCGGTGCAGCCGACTGAGCTCGTCTTGACCAGTGGCGATGAGAGCCTCGAGACGATTCCTATTCCAGAGGACCAGTTCTATCTGTCAGTGGCTCCGTATTACACGAGCACCCACCCCTGCCGATTCCACAGCCTGACCACTTGCCTCGGCGAGATCGCCAACGAACAGGTGCACGTCACAGTCACCGATAACGCCTCCGGTGACACCCTCATCGACGAAACGCGCACCACCTACGACAACGGCTTCCTCGGGCTCTGGCTACCGCGAGGCATCACGGCCACGCTCACCATCGACCACGACGGCAGAACGGCCACCGCTCCGATCTCCACGGGCGACGACGACCTCACCTGCCTGACCACTATGCAACTCGCCTGACATCCCCACTCGCGCCGATATCGCCACCGACGCGGCCACCCACCGGCAGGAAGGTAGTGCGGTCAGCATGGACCACAGCACACAGTCCCAAGACAAGCTCACTCTCACCGGATCCGTCGCGCTGGGAACCGGGGTAATGATCGGAGCCGGCATCTTCGCCCTCGTGGGCCAGGTCGCGGAATTGGCCGGCGGCTGGGTGCCGTGGGCGTTCCTCGCCGGCGCGGTGGTAGTGGCGTTCAGTTCATACTCCTACACCCGGTACTCGGCCACCAACCCGTCCTCGGGCGGGATCGCGATGCTGCTCAAAGCCGCCTACGGGCCCGGGGTGGCGGCCGGCACGTTCTCCCTGTTCATGTACGTGTCGATGATCCTCGCCGAGTCCCTGCTGGGGCGGACCTTCGGCACCTACGTGCTGCGGCCGTTCGGCATGCAGGACTCCTCCCTGTGGGTGCCGGTGCTGGCAGTGCTCGCCATCGCCGCCGCCGCGCTGGTCAACCTGGTGGGCAACCAGTGGGTCGAGCGGTCAGCCACCGCTACCGCGGCGCTCAAGATCGTGGGCATCGCTGTGCTGGCGATCGCCGGCATCCTGGCCGCGGGCGTGTCCTCGCTGGACCGACTGTTCACCGTCGCCGAACGCACCCCACCGGAGCACGGCTGGATGGGCTTTCTGGCCGGGGTGACCCTGTGCATCCTGGCCTACAAGGGCTTCACCACGATCACCAACCAGGGCGCGGACCTACGGGACCCGGAGCGCAACATCGGCCGCTCCATCATGATCTCCATCGCCCTGTGCACCGTCCTCTACCTGTTGATCACCGTCGCAGTAACCGCCAGCCTGACCGTTCCGCAGATCATCGGGGCCCGCGACTACGCCCTCGCCGAGGCTGCCAAGCCGATGTTCGGATCCTGGGGCGTCACGCTGACCGTGATCATCGCGGTGGTGGCGACGCTGTCAGGACTCATCGCGAGCTTGTTCTCTGTCTCCAAGCTCTACGACATGCTCCGCGACATGGGCCAGGTGCCGGGACTACCCGGGGCCGGCGGACACCAGTCGCTCTACATCACAGCCGGCCTGGCGATCCTCATGGCAGCCTTCTTCGACCTGTCACAGATCGCCTCCCTGGGGGCGATCTTGTACCTGGCAATGGACATCGCCATCCACTACGGGATCGTCCGACGCCTCAAGGACGACGTCAATGCCAAGGCGTGGATCCCGTGGGTCGCGATCGTCCTCGACGTCGCAGTGCTCGTACCCTTCCTCCTGCTCAAGGCGCAGTCCGACCCACTCACGCTGGGCATCACCGCGATCGTGGCCCTAGTCATCATCACAGCGCAGTGGATCACCGTGCGTCACCGCTCCGCACAATGATCCGCCCTTCTGCGAAAAGC
>NZ_JAALDT010000135.1:0-2150 GCF_014144995.1 Dietzia sp. DQ11-71
GCGGGTGGCCGCGACGTCCGCGTCAGCGGGGGCGGAATCAGCGGCGCCGGTATCAGCGGCGGCGGGAGCGGCGTCTTCGGTGGGCTTCGCGGGGGCCGGGGCGGCCTCGTCGTCGGGGACGGTGACCTCGGGCGCGTCGGCCAGCGAGGAGTCGGCGAGGTCGATCCCGGAGAGCGTGATCTGGACGGCGGTGGTGTCGGTCCCCAGATAGACGGGCTCGGTGCCACCGGTGCCGGTGACGCTCTCGCCCTTGCCGTCGGTGGACTCGGCCTCGTACCAGGGGCCCCACGAGCCGTCGGGGTTCTGGGCGCGCAGGGTGGCGACGGCGGCCGGGTTGTGCCCCTTCCACGTGACGCCGGCCATCGAGAACGGTGTGTCGGAGGTGACCTGGCGGACCGTGGTGCCGCCGGAGGCGATGTCGGTCTCCACGCCGACGGCCGGAGGCGCCTCGGCCAGCGGGACCTCGGTCTCGGCGGTGGGCAGGGCGCTGCCCGCGGTGGTGGCGATGTCGTCGCCGGACTGGACGACCTGGTCCGCCCCGTACACGGCGAGGGGCGTGACGACGGACGCCGCGACCGCCACCGCCAGGGCGAGGGTCCGGCGTCGACCACTGATGTACAGGGGGCGGCGTCGTGTTCTCAAGGGCTTCTCCAGATCAGATGTCTGTGTCCCGAAGCTGCTCACCAGCGGGGCACAACTGCCCGGAGGCCGCGCCGGAGCGCGACCACTGGGACGAATGTGACGAACGAGGTCAATGTTATCCAAGAAACTCGTGAAACCAAGTGATAAAGACGTGAATATTGGGACTACAGGGATGTAGTTTCGAACCGGCGTACGACGGCGCCGACGCCCCACCTGCACCGTGGGCCACCGCGGTCGTCTCGAGAAGTCGTCCACCTCGTCGTCGTCGGCGTGCCCTGAACCCACCCCCGACCCGCCGGATACCCTGGGACCCGCACCCGCGCCGACCGGCGCGCGGTCAGGCGAGCGGCCGGCGGACGCACTACCCGGCGGACACCGCGGCGACGTACTACGGAAAGGCCCGACGGTTATGGCAGGCGAACGGCAGTGGGACACCTACGACCTCATCGTGGTGGGGTCGGGCTTCTACGGCCTGACCGTCGCCGAGCGGGCGGCGACCGAGCTCGGCAAGCGCGTCCTGGTGCTCGATCGGCGCCACCACATCGGCGGTAACGCCTACTCCGAGCCCGAGCCGGAGACCGGCATCGAGATCCACAAGTACGGCGCGCACCTGTTCCACACCTCCAACGAGCGGGTGTGGGAGTACGTCAACCGCTTCACCGACTTCACCGGGTACCAGCACCGCGTGTTCGCCATGCACAAGGGCACGGCGTACCAGTTCCCCATGGGCCTGGGCCTGATCAACCAGTTCTTCGGCCGCTACTACTCGCCCGACGAGGCCCGCGCGCTCATCGCCGAGCAGGCCGCCGAGTTCTCCGCCGAGGACGCGGCCAACTTCGAGGAGAAGGCCATCTCCCTGATCGGCCGCCCGCTGTACGAGGCGTTCATCAAGGACTACACGGCCAAGCAGTGGCAGACCGACCCCAAGAACCTGCCGGCTGGCAACATCACCCGCCTGCCCGTCCGGTACACGTTCGACAACCGCTACTTCAACGACACCCACGAGGGCCTGCCCGTCGACGGTTACACCGCGTGGCTGGAGAACATGGCGGCGGACGACAAGATCGACGTGGTGCTCGACACCGACTGGTTCGACGTCCGCGAGGCCGTCCGTGCCGCGAGCCCCGACGCGCCGGTGGTCTACACCGGCCCGCTGGACCGGTACTTCGACTACGCCGACGGCGAGCTGGGCTGGCGCACCCTGGACTTCGAGACCGAGGTGCTGCCCACCGGCGACTTCCAGGGCACCCCGGTGATGAACTACAACGACGCGGAATACGACTACACCCGCATCCACGAGTTCCGCCACTTCCACCCGGAGCGCAAGAACTACCCCACCGACAAGACGGTGATCATGCGCGAGTACAGCCGCTTCGCCGAGCGCGACGACGAGCCGTACTACCCGATCAACGAGTCCACCGACCGTGAGCGGCTGGCCGCCTACCGCGAGCGGGCCAAGGCCGAGACCGCCGCCAACAAGGTGCTCTTCGGCGGCCGGCTGGGCACCT
>NZ_JAALDT010000136.1:0-3890 GCF_014144995.1 Dietzia sp. DQ11-71
GTTTCGGCGACCCGCTCTCGGCCGCCGGCCGCGACAGCGCGGGGACGATCGCCCGGGTGGCCGGCCGACTGTTCGACGAGCAGCCCACCGCGTCCCGGGAGGTGACGCTCGGCGGCCTCCAGGTGTGGCACGCCGTGCTCGAACGCACGGGGCGGGCCGGCGGTGGGAGCGAGGTGACCATCGTGTTCACCGACATCGTCGGGTTCTCGGACTGGGCGATGCGCGCTGGCGACGAGGAGTCGCTGCAGCTCCTCCGACGGGTCGCTGCGGCCACCGAACCCGAGGTGCTAGCCCACCGTGGCGCCGTCGTCAAACGTCTCGGCGACGGACTGATGGCCACGTTCCCGTCTCCCCAGCTGGCGCTGGACGCGGTGGCCGCATGCCTGGACGGGGTCGCCGGCGTGGAGGTGGCCGGCTGGCGTCCGCGGTTGCGGGTCGGCGTCCACACTGGGCGCCCGCGCCGGATCGGGGACGACTACCTCGGCATGGACGTCAACGTCGCCGCGCGGCTCGCGGAGAAGGCCGGCGCGGGCGAGATTCTCATCAGCGAGTCCACCCGCGCCGGGCTGGACCCCGACAGCGTGGCGACCCGCCCCAAGCGGACCTTCCGGTGGGGCGGGGTCAAGGGTGTGCCCGACGGGATCGCCGTCTACGTGGCGACCCCGCGCTGAGGAGTTCGGCGGGACCGGGAGCGGGGAACCCGCCATCCGCCGTCCCACCCCGGAACCGGCCGGACCACCGCCGACCACCGGCATCCGGTAGAACGGACGCATGGCAACCACCAATTTCAAGGGCAACCCCGTCAGCACGTCCGGCGAGCTCCCCGCCGTCGGCTCCAAGGCCCCGGATTTCGAACTCGTCGGCACCGACCTCGCTCCCGTGACCTCCGGGTCGCTGGCCGGCAAGAAGCTCATCCTCAACATCTTCCCCAGCGTCGACACGGGCGTGTGCGCCCAGTCGGTGCGCACCTTCCACGAGAAGGCCTCCGGCCTGGAGAACACCGAGGTCGTCAACATCTCGGCCGACCTGCCGTTCGCCCACAAGCGCTTCTGCGCCGCCGAGGACATCGAGAACGCCACCGCCGGCTCGACCTTCCGCAGCGACTTCGCCGCGGACTACGGCGTCAAGATGACCGACGGCCCCATGGAGGGCCTGCTGGCCCGCTCGGTCGTCGTGGTCGACGCCGAGGGCAAGGTCGTCTACACGCAGCTCGTCGACGAGATCACCACTGAGCCGGACTACGACGCCGCGCTCGCCGCCGTGAACTGAGCGCACCGCAGCGAACGACGAGGCCCGCCCCCGACGAACGGGGGCGGGCCTCCTCGTGTGGTCTACCGCGCCGCGACTCAGGCGCTGGCGTCCACCAGGGAGAAGCGGCGGGTGGCCTGCTCGAGCTGATCGAACAGCGTCGCCAGCTCCTCGGAGCGGCGCTCCGCGGGCTGCACGCCCTCGGGGCCGAACTCGGTGAACAAGCTCAGCGAGATCTGCTGACGCACGCCGTACATGTGGAAGTTGGCCACTATCTGCCGCCAGTGCTCCACGGCGCGCACACCACCCTCGGCTCCGTAGGAGACAAAGGCGACGGGCTTGTTCGCCCACTCGCTACCGAGCGAGTCGAAGGCGTTCTTCAGGCCGCCCGGGACACTGTGGTTGTACTCGGGGGTGACAAAGACGAAGGCGTCGTAGGAGTCGATGGTCGAACTCCAGCGCTGCACCCGCTCGTCGGAGTACTGCTTGTTCGCCGCGCCCGGCACCGTGGCCGAGGTGAGCAGCGGGACGTCGAACGACTTGAGGTCGACCAGCTCATAGGTGGCGTCCTGCCGCGCCTGCGATTCCTGCGCGACCCACTCGGCCACGGTCTGCCCGGAACGCTCCTCGCGGATGCTGCCCAGAATGATGCCGATCTTCACGTACGGTCCCCTCTCGTCGTGCGGGTTGCTGATGACGAGAACTCTACTTGATTGACGTGACACCTACTACCGGTGGCCGTAGACCGTGACCGTCGCCACGGCACAGACGCGCCCCCGCTCACCCCTCGTCGTCACCTGGGCGATGCCCCAACTCCGGCCGTCGTGCAGGACCTCGGCCCGGACCGTCACCGGCTGCACCAGCGGGATCTGTCGTACGTACCGCACGTCGAGCGAGGACGAGCTGACCTCGCGTTCGTGCGGGAACACCGCCGCCCCGGCGACCTCCGCGGCCGCCGCGAACACGCCGCCGTGCAGATTGCCCAGCGGGTTGGCCAACGTCGGCTCCGGCGCGATCACGCCCTCCACGACGCGGGTTCCGCCCGGGCCGTCGTCCCGCTCGTCCAGCGTCAGGCACAGGACCTCGGCCAGCGTTCCCGGCGCGAGCCTGGACGGCCACGGCGGCTCGTCGTCGTACCCGTCCGGGTCCACGGCTCCCGCGATCTCCATGGATTTGACCAGTCCCGAGGCGATCACCTCGCCGTCGTCGTCGACGACCTCGCCGCGCGTCGTGAGGCAGTGACCGTCGTCGCCCAGGTGGTCCGTGCGGATGCCCAGTCCCGCCGATCCCGCGCGCGGGCGCGCCAGCAGGTCCATCCGCAGCTCGGTGGTGACCGTCCACATCCCCTCGGGGCGCCGGCGGTGGTTCTCCGACCCCAGGCCCGAATCCCCCAGGACGGCGAGGCCGCCGGTGGCGAAACGCCCCGACGGGTCGACGAACTGGTCGGCGACCGGCTGGTGCCAGCTCACCGACCCGTCCGGGTTCGGGCTGAACGTCAACCCCAGGCGGGGCTCCGGGCCGTCGTGCTGCGATTCTCTCACCCGCCGACGCTAACACGTGTTCTCGTTCACTCCCCGCGACCGCGCGCGCCGGATCGCGTCCGCACAATGGAGACGTGCCACTGAACCGCGAGGCCCTCACGACCCCCCGCCGCTGGCCCATCCGCGTCGCCACGACCGTGATCGCCACCGGCATCGTCATCCTCGTGCTGGCGGCAGCGGCCGGCGGTGCGTGGCTGCTCCTGCGGTCGGCCGTGCACGGCGCGATCGACTCCGCCGACCGCTCCCGGGCGGTCGAGGTGGCGGGTGGGCTGGCGGCCCGGGGTCCGAAGGCGTCCCTCGAGCTGGTCTCCGAACCGCTGTCCGGGGTGGACCTGGTGCGGGTCGTGGCGCCCGACGGCCGCGTCCTGGCCGGTCAGGTCACCCGCGGGCTCGAGAACGTCCCCGCGCTCCCCTCTCCCGCCCCCGGTCAGGTCATCCAGCGCGACCTCGACGCCCCGAACGGCGCCGACCTCCGCCTCACCTCCGTCGGCGTGGAGGTCCGCGGGGGAACGTTCGCCGTGGACGTGGCCACCGACACCGACCGCTACGACTCCCTCCTGGCCACCGGCGCGGTGCTGTTCCTGGCGTTCGTCCCCGTCGCCGGCCTGGCCACAGCCGTGTTCGTCCACTACGCCATGGGGCGGGTGCTGCGGCCGGTCGAGTCGATCCGCTCCCGCGTCGCCGAGATCTCCGCCTCCGGCCGTGGCGAGCGGGTCCCGGTCCCCGAAGCCGAGGACGAGATCTCCCGCCTGGCCCGGACGATGAACGCCATGCTCGCGCGCCTCGACGCCGCCCGCACCGCACAGGTCGCGTTCGTCGGTGACGCCTCGCACGAGCTGCGCAGCCCGCTGTCCACGCTGTCGACGATGCTCGAACTGTCCTCCACCTCCGGCACCCCGGTGGACGTGGAGACCGTCGACGAACTGCTCCTGCCGGAGGTGCAGCGGATGCGCACGATGGTCGAGGACCTGCTCCTGCTGGCCAAGAACGACGAGCGCGGCCGGCCGCTGCGCCGCGACGACGTGGACCTCGACGACATCGTGCTCTCCGAGGCCGCCCGGCTCCGCGGGCTCGTCGGCGGCGGCGGTGGTGGGGGCGGCG
>NZ_JAALDT010000137.1:0-12636 GCF_014144995.1 Dietzia sp. DQ11-71
CAGTTTCCCCTGTTCAGGAAGCACTTCGGTCTATTTTCTCCCAGCGATCCGCAGATCCCCGTGAATCACCCGGGCTAACGGGGCAGGTGGTGGAGAGTTCACTGAACAGAATCGCTCCGCCAATGATGGTCTCGTCGAGCGAAAGCCACTCGGTGACAGCCCGCCGGTAACAGCATTGAGCCATGACCACGCGCCCCGCTCTCCCACTCCTGCGGGCCGCCCACACCGTCCCGGCGTTCGCGGTCACCATGCTCACCATGCTGCTCGCGGCGAGCATGGGCGTGCGCACCCGCACCTCGATGACGCTGTTCGTCGCGGTGTTCAGCGGTCAGCTCGTCGTGGGATGGACCAACGACCTGGTCGACCGCGAGCGGGACCGCCGCGTCGGCCGCCGCGACAAACCCCTCGCGACCGGGCAGATCTCGGTCGGGCTGGTGCGCTCGGCCGTCGGCGTCGCGGGCGCGGTGTGTGTTCTCACGTCGCTGCTGTGCGGACTCGCCGCCGGCCTGCTGCACCTCCTCGCGGTCGGCGCCGCCTTGGCCTACAACGCGGGCCTCAAGTCCACCGCGTTCTCCTGGCTCCCGTACTCGCTGGCCTTCGGCGCTCTCCCAGCCGTGGTGGGCCTGGCCCGTGACCCGGCCGCTCTGCCACCGTGGTGGATGGTCTCCGTGGGCGCCCTGCTGGGATTCGCCGCGCACCTGCTCAACGCCATGCCCGACCTCGCCGACGACGCGGCGACCGGAGTCCGGGGACTCCCCCACCGGCTGGCACCAACCACAGTGCCGATCCTGGCCGCGGTGGCTCTCGTCGCCGCCACCGTCGTCGCCGTCTTCGGCAGCTGCACTCCCCCGACGGCCGCCCAGTGGGTCCTGTTGGCCGTGGTGCTGGTGCTGGCTCTGGCCGCGACCCGCACAAGGGGAAAGACGCCGTTCTATGCGGCGATCGCCATCGCGGGAGTCAACGTCGTCATGCTGCTGATCGGCTGACGCCATGAGCGGCCCGGAGTGAGCCTTCAGTGTCCCCGCTGCTCGGACTGCATGACCGGGCGGCCGCATCGGCTCGCGCAGCTGCGCGCCTCGTCGTCGTAGTCGTCGTAGTCGTCGTTCTCATTGTGGCCGTCGGCTCGTCACCCGGGCGCGGCGCTACCCGCCGGCCCTGACCTCGATCAGCTCCCACTGCCTCACCGGACCGGGGGCGTGGGCCCGGCACATCGTGAAGATCGGCTCCGAGTAGGTCTCGCGCAGCCACACCTCGACCGGACCGTGAGGGCCCTCGAGCGTCACCTCGACGTGCTCGTCCCGTTCGACCACGCGCACGGGCGCGAAGGCGTCAATGCGGTCGTCGGGCACCACCGCGCGGGCATGGTGCTGGGCGCTCTGCACGGCCGCCGAATGGCTACTGCGTCCACGCAGGTACCGCTCGTCGACCCGCTCCTCGGTGTAGGCGGTGACGATGTCGGCCGGGTCCTCCGCCTGGTCGACGCGGCCGTAGAAGAGACCGTGCGGCAGGACGAGCATCGTCGCGGCGAAGCGGTCGCCGCCCGGCTACTGAGCCGGATGCGTGGTCCTCGGCCGGTGCTCACGGACCGGGAGTCCGAGGTCCTGCGCGCCGTGGCCGAGGGGGCTCGAGCAACCGGCAGCCCGCCGAGTCGCTGCACCTGTCCGAAGGCACGGTCAAGACCCATCTCGTGCATGTCTTGAGAGAGGGCGCTGTGAGACCGGCGCCGTCATCGTCCGGCGCAAGAACTCGGCCGTGATCCTGCCGGCGTGGCGGCTGTGCGGGGTCAGGCCGGCGAGCACCGGGAACGCGTGGACTGCCGAGTACCACCGATGGGTCTCGACGGGACGCCCGGCCGCGTGGAGGCGTTCGGTCAGCTGGAGCGCGGCCGATTCCACGAGTTCGCCCGCAGCCAGGGTGATCAGCGTCGGCGGGAACACCTCCGGATCGCAGGTGAGCATCGAACGGCTGCTCTCCAGCCCGTCGGCGTGGTGCTGCCACAGCCTCTGGAACCGCTGCACCGTGACGGCCGGTTGGTAGGAGTCGCGCGTGGCCCACGGCCCCTCACGCACCTCGCCATCGACGTCGAGCAGGGGCGAGTAGCCCACCATCGCGGCGGGCTGGCGGACGCCATCGCGGGCGGCCAACTCGCAGATCGCGGCGGCCAGGTACCCGCCCGCCGAGTCCCCGGCCACCACGATCCGGTGATCCGCGGGCAGTTGCTCGGACAGAGCGCGATACCCGGCGTAGGCATCCGCGACCACGGTCGCCAGGTCGACCTCCGGCAGCATCCGGTAGTCCAGCGAGTGCACGGTCACGCCGAGGTCTATCGCTAGCCGGCCGCAGAGCCCACGGTGGGTGCCGGGGCCGCAGAAGACGAACGCGCCGCCGTGGAGGTAGAGCAGGGTCACGTCGGCCAATGCGTCCGGGCCGACGGAATCGGGGGTCGACGTCTCGGCCGCGGTGCCGCCGAGCACGGTCCGTTCCACACGCACCCCGGCGGGGCCCGCCAGTCGCGAGAACCCGCGCTCGACTGCGGCCAGCCCCCGGATCCCGGCGCCGGTCATGGGCCAGAAGCGGTACACCTGACGGAGCGTCGCCCGCCCGGCCCAGTAGAGCAACCGGGACTGGAGGTCGACCTCACGATGGATGGTCACGGAGGGGTCTGTCCGAGTGGTCAAGAGCGGGACGATCCTTGCGTTCGTAGGAGAGTGCGCTGCTTCCGGCGACCCTTGGCGGCCATCAGCGGCAGGAGGGCGGACGCCAGGCGGGGGAACGCGGCACCCAGCCTGGCCAGCGCCCCGCGCCTAGCCGGGACGGCCGTAACCGGGCGCCGCGACTCCAGCACCCTGCCCACCGCGCGCACCACGTCCTCCGACTGCAGGAGGACACCCGAGAACGACAGCGCCGCCTGCGGGTCCTCGAGTTTGTCGAAGAGCATCGGGGTCCAGATGCCGTCCGGGCAGATGCACGAGATGTCGATATCGTCCACCCCGGCCAGCCGCAGGTCGGCGGCCGTGCTGGAGCTGAAGCCCATCACCGCGTCTTTGGACGCCGCGTAGACGGCCTCGCCCGGGACCGCGGAGATCCCCGCCAGCGAGACGATGTTGACGATGTGCCCGCCACTGCCGGTCGCGCCGGTGCCCGGGATACCAGCGCTGCGGGCGCGCATGGCCTCGATCGCGGCGACCGTGCCGTTGATCGTCCCCAGCGCGTTGACGTCCAGCATGAGCCGCCGCTGGTCGTCGGTCTGCTCCCACGCCGGGCCGGTGAGCAGGACACCGGCGTTGTTGACCCACACGTCCACGCCCCCGGTCTCCGCGACCAGCCGGTCCCGGGCCTCGTCGACCTGCCCGCGATCGCGGACGTCGACAGCGGCCCAGAGCGCACCCCGCCCGATCTCCGCGGCCGCCGTCCGGGACGACTGCTCGTCCAGATCGGTGATCATGACGCGATACCCGCGGTCGGCCAGCAGGCCCGCGATATCTCGGCCCAGGCCGCGACCGGCCCCGGTCACGAGCGCGCTGCGGATCCTCGTCGTCGTCGTCACTTCCCGTCCCTCAGTCCGGCGCGGATCTCGCCGTAGGAGATCCCACCGTGGCAGTACGTCGGCACCACCGGCCAGAAACGCTTCCACGGCGCCAGTTCGGTGGAGGGCAGGATCTGCAGCCAGCGCGGGTCGGTCGGGCACGGGTCGGCGAGGGTCTTCTCCTTGATCATGGAGTCGTACTGGTCCAGCGCGTCCTCGAGGGTGTTGGCGTTGGGGCAGATCTCGCGGCCGTACTCGCGGTGGTAGCGGCGCACGCCCGGGATCTTCGACAGCTCCGGCTGCCAGTTGTCCAGGGAGATGCCGTTCTCGGAGGACACCCACACGCCGTCCGGGGTGTTGATGACCAGCGAGTGGTTGCCGTCCGTGTGGCCGGGCGTCCACAGCAGGGCGATGCCGGGGCCGAGCTCGATGTCGCCGTCGAACACGGCGAACCTGTCCCGGTGGACGCCGTCGAGTCCGTCCTCGACGTACCAGGCCCATTGCATGGGGTGCAGGTCCTCCAGGGTGGCCAGTTCGCGGCGGTGCACGAGCAGCTGCGCGTCGCCGAACAGGGCGGTGCGCGGCGTCGGCTCGCCGGCGATCACCTCGCTCGAGCCGAGAATCATCCGGGGGTCCTGCACGTGCAGGTGGTCGAACGTGAGGAAGTCCACGTCCTCCGGCCGCAGCCCCACCTTGGCCAGGGCCTCGCCGGGCTCGTTAAAGTACTTGAGAATCGCCTTGCTGGCCAGGCGGCCGCCGGGGACGGCGTCGACCAGCCTCTCCAGATTGGCGTAGAACGGCGCCTTGGCGGAACCGGCGGGGACGGTCGGCTCGAACACCAGGGTGCGGGGCCGACCGTTCCAGTCGTCGTACTGGACCACCACCATGCGGTTGATCATGGTGACCAGCGGCAGGCTGGGCACCGACACCGCGTTGTCGAAGGCGTACTTGACCGGGTACGGCGCCCCGGCCACGTCGACTGACCGCACCGCCCGCACCTGCCCCTGCTGCACGAACCGCTTCTTGTACTCGGCGGCCGCCGAGCGCACCGCCCTCAGCCGCTCGCCCCGCGGCCACACGTCGTGGACGCCGTCGAATTCGGGGATCGGCCGCGCGCCGATCTGCTCGAGCATGGGTCCGGACACCTGGTCCGAACGCGGTGGATCTTCGCGCAGCATCGTTCGCTCCTCCTCGCCGATGGGGTGGCCGCCCGGGGGGCGCCGGTCGTTCCCGCGGTCGACACCAGCATCCGGTGTCCGGCGGCGGGAAACTTGTGTCAGGGCGACAGGTTGGTGGTCCGCCTCAGCTCCCCGGGGGACATACCGAACCACCGGCGCGCCGCGTGGCTGAGTGTGGCCTGCTCGGCGAAACCGACCAGGTCGGCGATCTGGGTGAAGGACAGGTCGCTGGTCGTGATGAACCGGTGCGCGCGATCCCGACGCAGGTCGTCGACGACCCGGCCGTAGGTGGTGTCGACGGCGGCGAGGCGACGTTGCAGCGTCCGCGGGTGGAGCAGGAGCGCCCCGGCCACCTCGGCGAGCGTGGGGACGCGGCCGGGAAGGCGCTCCCCCACGAGGCGGCGCACCTGGTGAGCCACCGAGTCCGACGGGTCGGAGTACGAGCCCGTCAGGTGATCGAGGGCCGCGCGACGGAGATCCTCATCCGCGGAGGCGAACGTGGCATCCAACATCCGACGGTCGACGCACAGCGCGGCCGCGGGCCGGTCGAACTTCACGTCGACGCCGAAGAAGCCCAGATACCGGCCGACCGGCGAGAGTGGTCCGTGCGGCAGCTCCACCGACCGCAACCCGGTGGACTGCCCGACCAGATGCACGGCCACCCGGTAGAACACCCCCAGCCCCAGCTCGGCGGCCTGCGGCGAGTACGGCGACTCGGTCAACTCCTTGCGGTAAATCAGGGCGATCACGCCGCGCCGGCCCCACGGGTCGTCGGCGACCTCGATCCTCAGCGCGGGGCTGTGCACGAACATGAACCGAGCCGCGCACTCCAGTGCCTCCGCGGGGGTCTGCGACGATCCGATCGCCCGCGCGATGGGGCCGAGAATCGTCACGTTCTGCCGTTCGGCCAGCCGCAGACCGAGGTCCGGGCAGCGCAGGTGGGCTGCCGCCACATCGAGCATCCGGTCGTGGTCGGTGATCGACAGCAGCCCGTCCTCGTCCGCCAACGTCTCTGGCTCGATGCCGAACCGCGCGAGCAGCCGATCCGGATCCCCGCCGAGTTCGGTGACGAGCTCAGCGAACCCGCGCAGGCTCGCGGCGCGGATCAACGGCTGCATCGACGTCGCCTGTCCTTTCGCGTGCGGAGTCCCCGAGGAGCCGCGGTCGAGGACGTCTCCGCGGAGCCACACGTGGTTCGACCATCCTCGCTCCACCTCGCCCCGCCGTCCGGCCCTACTCGCCGCCCCTGACCTCGATCAGCTCCCACTGCCGGACCGGGCCGGGGGCGTGGGCCCGGCACATCGTGAAGATCGGCTCGGAGTAGGTCTCCCGCAGCCACACCTCGACCGGACCGCGCGGGCCAGCGAGCGTCACCTCGACGTGCTCGCCCCTTTCGACCACGCGCACCGGGGCGAAGGCGTCGATGCGGTCGTCGGGCATCACCGCACGGGCATGATGCTGCGCGCTCTGCACGGCCGCCGAATGACTACTGCGCCCGCGCAGGTACCGCTCGTCGACGCGGCCCTCGGTGTAGCGGGTAACGATGTCGGCCGGGTCCTCCGCCTGGTCGACGCGGCCGTAGAAGAGGCCGTGCGGCAGGACGAGCATCGTCGCGGCAAAGCGGTCGCCGCCCAAGTGCGAGCACTCCCAGGTCGCCTCCGGGTACCGCTCGGCGATCCGCGCCGCGGCACTGCGCCCCCGCACCGCGCAGCACTGATCGTGCTTCCCGTGCGCGCACACGGCGACCAGCGGGTCCGCTGACGGGGTGCCGGCGGAACCGTCGAGGGGGATCTCTGCGTACCCGACCGGGCCGTCGACCTCGCCCCGCCGCAGCGACTCATGCCCGGGCCGGGCGTCGGCGAGCGCCCACCGCCAGCGTTGCTCCTCTGTATGACGACGACGACCCGGCCTGCGGATCGCGGCAACCCGCACATCAGCCTCCTGGGCACGCCCGGCGATCTCGCGACCCAGCTCCGGCGGGAGGAGGGCCGGCGAGTCGAGCAACGCCGAATAACCCCACGGGCCGGCCAGCTCGACCATCAGCCACCGCAACCCCCGGGAGCCCGACCCGTCCAGGGGATCGCCGCGGCGCAACGACGAATCACTGCACGGCTCCCAGTCCGCAGGCCTGCTCACAGCGCCACCACCACGCCCTCCCGCAGCAACCGGCGCAGGACCACTAGTCCGTCATGGGCATCGAGGCCGGGCAGCGAACCGGCGCTCACGGGGTCGCCCTCGAGGACAGCGCGAAGAGCGGAAACGCATACCGCCGGGAAGGTCACCGACTTGGTGGGCAGCCGCAATACGACCGTGTCGGTATTGGCGGCATCGGAGTCGGTGCAGTCCACCCGTGCGTGGAGTCCCTCGCGCAACTGCAGCCGAGTGTCGGACTCGAGGGCCGCAACGGCATCGAGGGTGGCCAGCGGGCGGATCGCGGCGGGCCTGGTGAGATCGTGGTACTTCTCGGCGAGCGCGTCGCCGGCGAGACCGCTGAGCTGCTCCTGCTTCTCGGCGATCAGCCTCGCCAGCACGTCGAGCACCTCGCGGGCGTGGGGCTCGGCCCGCGCCGCATCGACCGGGGCGAACCCGAACGGCAACGACGCGCGCAGCTCTTCCTCCGAGGCCAGTGCCTCGATCATCGCCGTGGCGACGTCGTGCCCGGTCAAGGGGGCCACGCCCACCGTGAGGTGGATGGAGGTATCGCCCTGCGCCTCGGCGGAGTGGACCCAACCGCGCGGCAGGTAGAGGCAGTCCCCCGGCTCGAGCACGGTATCGATCACTGGCTCGTCCTTCGCACGTTCGGCGATCGCCTCGCGGTGGTCGGTCCACGGCTGGTCGGCAAGCGGATGGTGGTGGACGGGCTCGTGCACCCGCCACCGCTTGGTGCCGGACACCTGGAGCACAAAGACGTCGTGGACGTCGTAGTGCGGATCGAACCCGCGATTCGCGGGCGGGGTGATGTAGGCGTTGGTCTGCACCGGGTGGCCGATGTCCGAGGTCATGCCCCGGACGAAGTCGATGATGGGCGGCCAGAACCGGTGCAGACCCTGCAGGACCAGCGTCGCCCCGGCGGCGTACTGCGTGAGCACGCCGTCGGGGTCGAGCTGATCGGCGATCTGCGCCCCGAACCCCGCGGAGCGGGTGAAGCACGCCCGGTCGACGAGCGTGCCCTCCCGCGCCATCCGGACGAAGGGCGTGCGCACTCCGCGTTCGGCGACGATCTCGTCGACCATCCCGGGTGTGAGCAGGTCGGAGTAGTCGCGTGGCAGCTCGGCCGCCCGGGTCAGCAGGGGCCGCTGCCCCCACACCCGAGCCGCGAACTCATCCGAACCGCACGCGACGCACCGATGAAGAGCCCGCAATTACTGCGTGCCGTCAGCGCCGCCGTCGGCACCATCCGGGTTCGAACCGCCGTCGGCCACCCCTTCGCCGGTGTTCGCGGCGCCATCGGCGGAACCGTCCGCGCCGCCGTCGTGGCCGTCCGGGTTCGAACCGCCGTCAGCCAGGCCCTCGCCCTCGCCCTTCATGTGGTGGGCGGATCCGTCGGCGCCGCCGTCGTGGCCGCCCGGGTTGGAACCGCCGTCGGCGATGCCCTCGCCCTGAGCGCCGGACGTGGTGATGTCGTCGTCGTTGATAGCCATCTGCGTTCCTCTCGTCGGTGCAGGCGTGAACCTGCAGGGAGTCGTGCGATCTGGCCACGTGTTCCGGCAGCAGGCCGGGACACGAGGGGCGTGCAGTTCCACTATGGCACTGGACCGACCTCTATACGACCGAAGCCGCCGCCGGTTCGGCGTGACCGGGCGGCCGCATCGTTTCCGAGCGGCGGCGGTCCTCGTCGTCGTCGTTGTCGTCGTCGTTGTCGTTGTCGTCGTCGATCTATCCCCGCGCCACCCCGAGCTCACGGTCAATCCGGGACGGGTGGGCGTCAGAGGCTGACGCCGCCGGGGCCCCGGCCCAGCGCCTCGGTGACGGAGGCGAACATCGTGGTCTTGACGGCGCCGAGGGTGGTGCGGTCCTTGCCGAGGATCGGCTGGAGGCGCCCGAGCGCCGCGGCGACGATCTCGGCCTCCGCAGCGGTGTCGTCGACGAGGCCCGCCTCCTTCGCCTCGGCTCCGGGGTAGCGGTGGCCCGTGCTCATCGCGGTCATGGCGGTCTGCGGGGTCGTCTTGGCCTGGATCAGCGCCGCCATGCCGGGAGTGAACGGGATGTTGATGTCCACCTCGGGGAAACAGAAGTAGCCGCGGTCGTCGCGCATCACCCGGTAGTCGTGGGCCATCGCGAGCATCGCACCGCCGCCGAAGGCGTGCCCGTTGACCGCGGCGGCCGTCGGCAGGGAGAACGTCAGGACGCGCGAGAACAGCTCGTGGATCCGGCCGACGTACCAGTCCAGGCGGTCCGAGTTGGCCATGAGCCAGTCGAGGTCGAGGCCGTTGGAATAGAACTTGCCCGACCCCACGGTGACGAGCCCCTTCGCGGACTGCTCGACCTCATCGAGGTGGGCGTTGATCGCGTCGAGCCGGTCCGGGGAGAAGCGGTTCTCGTCGTTGCCGAGCGTGAGGACGGCGATGTCCTCGTGGTGGGTCAGGGTCGGGGTCATGGGTGGTCCTTTCGGGTGGTGGGGTTGTGGGGTGGGGGTGGGTCGGTCGGCGGCGGGGCGGTCGACCGGTACTCGTCGAGGAAATCCTGGATCCACCGGCGAATGTCTGCCAGGGTCCCCGCATCCACCTGGCCGGCATGGCCGACAACACGCCGGCGCGAAAGGGTGCGCACCTGCTCGGTCATCGCCCAGGAGTCGCGATCGAACACGTCTCCACGGAGCAGGACGTGGTTCGACCATCCGCGATCCACCGACGTCACCGGAACCACCATCACGAGAGTATCGGCGAGGGAGATGTGCGCGCGCGACGAGACCACCACCGCGGGCCGGCGACCACTCTGCTCACGACCCGCCACGGGATCGAGGACAACCCATACGACCTCCCCGGGAGTCGGGTCAGGCATCCTGCGCCCGCTCCCACCACTCGGACTCCTCGCGGTAGGACGCCAGATCCTCAGGCGATGTCGCGTCTATCTCCGCACGCAGGCGCTCGAGCCGCCGTTGCTTCTCGGCGAGTGAGGCGAGATACGCCAGATGATCGCCCAGCGTGCGGTGCTCCTCGGCGGCCTGCCTCTTCAGGAGATCCCGGAGGTCGCGACTCACCTTGGTCGGCGTGTGGGACATACCGCAAGTATGCCCACGGTCATACCGGGGAGATTGCGAGCTCCTCGCGCGCCCTGTACACAAGAGCCGCCGCCCGGTCTGCGTGACCGGGCGGCGGCTCTCGTCTGGGTGCGACTGCGGGGCCTCGTCGTCGTACTCCCGACCGGCTGCACTCCCGACCAGCACAGCCCGCGACCGGCCACTCGACCAGCAGTTGCGCTACTTGACCAGCAGTTCCGCGATCTGGATGGTGTTGAGCGCCGCACCCTTGCGGAGGTTGTCGCCCGCCACCATGAGGTTGAGGCCCTTGTTGCCCTCGATCGACTGGTCCTGGCGGATCCGGCCCACCAGCGACTCGTCGATGCCCGCCGCGTCCAGCGGGGTCGGCACGTCGACGACCTTGACGCCCGGCGCCTTCGACAGCAGCTCGCGCGCCTGCTCCGGCGTGATGTCCTTGTCGAACTCCGCGTTGATGCTCAGCGTGTGACCGGTGAACACCGGCACGCGCACGCAGGTGCCGGCCACCCGCAGCTCCGGCAGGTCGAGGATCTTGCGCGACTCGTTGCGCAGCTTCTGCTCCTCGTCCGTCTCCTCGGACCCGTCGTCGACGAGCCCACCCGCGAGCGGCAGCACGTTGAACGCGATCGGCGCGACGTACGGGCCGTGGTCATCGACCTTCAGCGCCGAGCCGTCGTGCACCAGCTCGTGGCCCGCGCCGACGTTGCCGGTGATCTGGTCGTTCAGCGTGTCGACGCCGGCGAGCCCGGAACCGGAGACCGCCTGGTACGTCGACACGACCAGGCGCTTGAGGCCCGCCGCGTCGTGCAGCGCCTTGAGCACCGGCATCGCGGCCATCGTGGTGCAGTTGGGGTTGGCGATGATGCCCTTGGGTGGGTTCTTCGCCGCGCCGGGGTTCACCTCGGAGACGACGAGCGGGACGTCCGGGTCCTTGCGCCACGCGCTGGAATTGTCGACGACGACGGCGCCGGCCGCAGCGAACCGAGGGGCCTGCTCCTTCGACATCGTGCCGCCCGCGGAGAACAGGGCGATATCGATCCCCTCCAGCTCCTCGTCGGGCGTGTTGGCGGTGTCCTCGACGACGATGTCCTCACCGCGGAACGGCAGCGTGGTGCCGGCGGACCGGGCGGACGCGAAGAAACGGACCTTGTCAGCCGGGAAGTCCCGCTCCTCCAGCAGGGCACGCATGACGCGCCCCACCTGGCCCGTGGCTCCGACTACGGCGACAGTGGTCATCGAAAAGGTCAACTCCTGAAAGGTTGGTCCCGGCCCGCCGCGGACGGGTTCTCCGCCCTGTGCTCGACCGACCGGCAGTACCCCATCCTACCGGGGTCGCCCGGCTCGGACAGCGGCGTGCGTCACACCCGGCCGCGCTTCGGGCACGAACACCACGCAAGGCGAGGCCGGGAGCGGAGCGCGGGCGGCGGGGCACGCCCCGCCATCCGGTCGCTCGCCCCCCGGCCTCGCCGTCCGGAGGAATTCGCCTGTATCGGCCGAGTGGCGTTGCGCGAATTCCTCTTCTCGGCGAGGACCGCGGTGCTCGCCGAGGGGGTCGACGTGCTGGGCCAGAGGCCGTGGCATCGCTATCCACACCCCTCGGCCCCATCCACAGGTCGACGCGGATCCCTGCTCTGCGCCCCTGCCAGTCAACGTCCGCTTGGCAGAGTCACGGTCCGTGAGCGCAGAATCCCGCACCGCCCCCATCCGCACAGCCCCCATCCGCACCCGCGACCTGCGGCACCTGACTGGAAGCCGCGTCACGAACCGCGGTTACACCCGCCTGCACCACGGACTGTGGGTCCGGAACCACGTGCACGTCGACGCCTGGGCGCGGGCCGAAGCGCTCATGACGCTCTACCCGGACGCGACGTTGACCGGGTGGATCGCAGCCACGCTCTATGGGCACGACTTCCCGCCGCGCGAGTTCGCGGACGATGTGGTGGCGCCGGGCCGGCGGATCGAACGGCCCGGGCTGGCGGGCTGGCAGTACCGGATCCCGCCCGAGCACATCCACGTGCTGACGTCGGGACGTTCCCCCGACATCCGCATCGCCAGCCCCGAGTGGGTCTTGTTCGACATCGCTCGTCGCGAACCGCGCGTCGAGGCCATCTGCGCGCTCGACGCCTCCACCACCATGGGCGTCCTACCGATCAGCCGCCTACCGGCCCTGGTGGAGGACATGCACGGCGTCCGCGGTCGCCGGACTGTTCTCGAGAGGCTCGAGGAGGTCGACACAGATGCCGAGTCGCCCTGGGAAACCCGGACGCGGCTGTTCCTACTCGAGAACGGTCTGACCGGATTCGTCCTGCAGCACCGGGTCCCCGAGTTCAGGTATCGCCTGGACATCGCCTGGCCGGAGTTGAAGGTGGCGGTGGAATACGACGGAGGGGACCATCGCACGAAAGAGCAGCAGGCGAAGGACGAGATCCGACGGAACCGGCTTCGGGCGGCCGGCTGGTACATCGAGGTGGTCACCGCGACCTCGCTCGTCCGCACCCCCGGCGAGATCCTGGCCCACGTGCGCGCAGCCCTCCACCGCCGCGGCTACGGGAGCTTTCGCGGCTGAACCGACCGATTCGGACGACGAGCCGCGGCGGGTGATCGCCGAGCAGAGGATTTCGCACTGAGCCACTCGGGCGATACAGGCGAATTCCTCTGCTCGGCGGGGCGCCGAGTGCGCAGGCGCCGGGTGCGCGGGGCGGCGCGGGGCGGCC
>NZ_JAALDT010000138.1:0-1236 GCF_014144995.1 Dietzia sp. DQ11-71
AACCCGCCCTCCACAGCGGGCCTGGTCGGCCAGGGTTTGACCAGGGGCAGCCACTGCTTTCCGGCGAGGGTGGCCAGCATGTCTCCGGTGGCGTACGCCGAGTCTCCGAGCACTTCAATGTGTTCGACGTCTGTAGTGGTGGGATCTGTGGTCACCAGGTCCGCACCGACGGCGGCGTCGGAATTGTCCGGACCGCTGGCCCGAGTCAGCCGGGCCGCAGTGGTCAGCCCGGTATCGGGTTCGACCACGATGTGGGCTTTGAACCCGTCCTGGCGACGCTGCTGGGTCTTGTGCGCGTGCCGGGCATCGGGGTCCACGGTAGAGATCACCCGGTCCGGGACGGTGCGGCGGGCGATGCGCCACCGGCCGTCGGTGCCATCGGAATCCTCGGCGGGCTCGACGTCCTGGCCGGCGACCAATGCCAGCAGCGCCACCGCCTCGGCTGGTCTGCCGCCGGCGGCGGTGATCGCCTCAACATCCAGAGCCTCAAGCAGTGCCAGAGCGTCTGCGACCAGGGCCGAGACCAGCTCGTCGCGGGCGGCCTGGTCATCCCAGGCAATACGCGGCTTACCGGCCTCGGAGTAATCGTGCCCGCACACCGCCGCCAACCGGGTGCACTCGGAGGCGATCAGCTCTTTCGCGCCGGGCACTTCGCGGCCGACCCGCCTGATCTGGGCGATGAGTTGGGTGATCGTGTCCTGACGGGCCACCGCATCATCCAGAACCGTCGAGTCCAGTGCGCGGCGGGTCTTAGTCTTGACCGCTCCGGTCTCGGCGATGACCTGGCGCACCACCTCGAAGATCCGCTGCGGATTCTCGCTGGCGGCCAGCCGGCGCCGCCAGTAAGTCAACGTCGACGAGTCGAAGCCCTTGGCATCGACCGCGTACCCGCACGCGGCCTTCCACCGCAGGTCAAACGTCAACGCATCCACGGCCTCCCGGTCGGAGTGCCCAAACAGAGCCTGAAGCACGATGACCGAGGCGATCACCTCCCCCGGGATCGACGGCCGGCCCCGGCCCGAGGGAAACAGATCGGCGAACAACTCCGCCGGGAACAAGCGATCCCGATGCTCGGCCAGCAACGCGAACACGCTGCCGGGCTCGAGCAGATGCCCCGCCACCGACTCCACATCCAGCAACTCACGCTGCCGATCCCACTCACCCTGCATGAACCAAGTATTTCAGGCCCGGGTCACCCCGCGGGGCGGACACCCTGATTGTTCAGCAGTCTCCTAG
>NZ_JAALDT010000139.1:0-5153 GCF_014144995.1 Dietzia sp. DQ11-71
GCCGGCGCCGCCGGGGGCGTCGACGTCGTGGACTTCGACGACCTGCGCGCGCTGGCCACCGAGGAGCTGCTCGCCGCCGGGGACGCGCGCGCCGACGCGGTGACCGGGGACGACGTGGCCGACATCCTCTTCACCTCCGGTACCACCGGCAAGAGCAAGGGTGTGGTGGCCCTGCACCGTCAGACCGTCGCGGGTTCGCGAGCGTGGGGCGGCAACAACGGGCTCACGGAGCGCGACGGGTACCTCATCGTCAACCCGTTCTTCCACAGCTTCGGCTACAAGGCCGGCTTCCTGACGTGCGTGCTGTTCGGCGTGACGATCGTCCCCCTGGCCGTCTACTCGACCACCGAGACCATGCGGTTGATCCGGGACGAGAAGGTCACGATCCTCACCGGGGCACCGACGATCTTCCAGACACTGCTCGACGACCCCACCCGTGTCGACTACGACCTGTCGTCGCTGCGGGTGGCGGTGACCGGCGCCTCGGTGGTGCCGGTGGTGCTCATCGAGCGGATGCAGTCCGACCTGGGGCTGGAGACGGTGATCACCGCGTACGGCCAGACGGAGACGATGGGCTTCATCACCACCACCCGCACCGGTGACGACGACGTCACGGTGTCCACCACGTGCGGCCGCGCCTACCCGGGCATGGAGATCCGCATCGGCGAGCACGGCGAGATCCTCACCCGCGGCGAGATGGTCATGCAGGGCTACCTCGACGACCCCGAGAACACGGCCAAGACCATCGACCCGGACGGCTGGCTGCACACCGGCGACGTCGGCGAGATCGACGCCGACGGCAACCTGCGCATCACCGACCGGCTCAAGGACATGTACATCAACGGCGGGTTCAACGTCTATCCCGCCGAGATCGAGCAGACCCTGGCCCGCCTGGACGGAGTGGTGGAGACCGCCGTGATCGGTGTCCCGGACGATCGGATGGGCGAGGTCGGCAAGGCGTTCATCGTCCGCCGCGAGGGCTCGACCCTCACCGAGCAGGACGTGCTGGACTTCTGCTCCGAGCACCTGGCCAACTTCAAGCGGCCGCGCACGGTCGCGTTCGTCGACTCCCTTCCGCGCAACGCCTCGGGCAAGATCGTCAAGACCGAGCTGCGATGAGTCCCGGCGCCGTCCTGGTCACCGGCGCCTCCGGTGGGATCGGCGGAGCGGTCGCCCGACGGCTCGCGGACGAGTTCCCCGACGCGCCCCTGGTCCTCGGCTACCGCTCGACCGAGCCCGAGGACCTGGCGCGGGAACTGGGGGCGGAAGCCGTGCGCCTGGCGCCAGGCCACGGTGACGGCGACGGGAACGACGACGACGAGGTGGCCGGGGTGATCGACGGGATCGCCTCCCGACACGGCGGAATCCGCGTGCTGGCCCACTGCGCCGGTCCGCACGTGCCCATGGTGCACCTGTCCCGGATCGCACCGTCCGAGTTCCGTCGACAGCTCGAGGACGACGCGGTCGGGTTCTTCGCGATCGTGCGCCCCGCGCTGGAGCACCTGCGTGCGGTGGCGGGCAACGTCGTCGTCGTCACCACTGCGGCCACCACCCGCTATCCGGTGCGCGACGGACTGTCCGCCGCCCCCAAGGGCGCGGTCGAGCAGCTCGTCCGGGGCCTGGCGGCCGAGGAGGGGCGCTTCGGCGTGCGGGTGAACTGCGTGGGCCCGGGGATGCTCACCGACGGCATGGCCTCCCGGCTCATCGCCTCCGGCGACCTCGACGAGCGGGCGCTCGAGGTCACGCGCGGCAACATCCCCCTGCGACGCTTCGGCACGGCCGCCGACATCGCCGACGCCGTGGCGTTCCTGGCGTCGGACCGCGCCGGGTTCATCTCGGGCCAGAAGCTCGACGTGGACGGCGGCTACGGGGTCTGATCCCCGCAGCCGCCGCCCCGGGCCGGCAACTACTCAGTTGCCCGCGCTGCCAAACAGATTCTCCAGCGAGCCCTCGAGTGAACCGAACAGGCCACCGTCGCCCTCGTCGATCACATCGACGGTGTCCTTGATCGCCTCCGAGATGTCCTCGATGTCCTCGACCGGGACCGTCGCTCCGCCGGTCTCCTCGGCGATCCTCGCGAACTGCGCGGTGAGTTCCCCGTCCGCCGAGACGACGAAGATCGGGACCCTGTTGCCGGTGGCCATCGGACTGACCGCGGCGGCCGCGACTGCGGCCGGGGCGCAGTACGGATTGTCGGTCGCGGTCCCGTTGGCCAGTGCGATGATGCGATCCGCAGTCAAGTCGGTGACCGGCTCCGGGTCCTTGGCGGGAGCGTCCCCGACCGCGATGATCGCCTTGACCGAGGACGAGTTCCAGGCCTGGCACAACGACAGGGCGATCCCGGAGTAGACCGACTCCGGCCAGTCCCCACCGCCGTCGACACCCAATCCGTCGAGGCCCCCGCGGAACGTGGGCAGGTTCGTCGTCAGATCGGTGACGGTCCGAGCCTGGAACGGATCGCCCGCGTCGCGGTACTCGACCAACCCGACCCGGGTGCCGGCCGACTCCGACGCCAGATCGGTCGCGAGATCGTCGACCGCGATCTTGGTCTGCTCGATGTAGGGGGCCATCGACCCCGTGGTGTCGATGGCGAACATGAGATCGCGGGCGCCGGATTGTGCCGCCGCGGTGGCGGTGACGCTGGTGAGGGTGAGGGTGGCGAGTGCGGCAGCGCTTGCTACCCGAAAGAGAGTGGTACGCATGGGCTTTGTCCTTCCTAGGACGTCTTCTCGAAGTCGCCCGAACGGGTCGTCCACCTCGAACGCTAGGCCCGTCACACCGGGTCGTCTGTCGTACGAATCTATGATTTTCCTCATAACATGCGTCAAACTCTTGTCGCCTCCTGTGGTTGATGCTACGGCCGCAAAGTTGGCGAATGCCGCCGGACCGCAGTGGTGGTCGACAGGGTTCGATGTAGACTCCCAACCAAGCACTTGCTGGGTAAGGAGAGTCCCAGCTCATGACCGATGCACCGATCCCCCCGGTCCTCGGGGTCGACGACCTCGGGCCGGACACCCAGCCCGTGGCCTACGAGGTCTCCGACGGCACCGCGTACGTCACCCTCAACCGACCGGACTTCCGCAACGCGCAGAACTCGGTGATGACGTACTCGCTGGACAACGCGTTCATCAAGGCCGTCGAGGACGATGCGGTCAAGGTGATCGTCCTGCGGGCCAACGGCAGGCACTTCTCGGCGGGCCACGACATCGGCACGCCCGAGCGCGACCACCACGTCCAGTACCCCAACCGCGCGGCGCTCTGGTGGGACCACACCACCCGCGGCGGCGGCGACCGGCGCCTGGCCCGCGAGAGCGAGGTCTACGTGCAGATGTGCCGCCGGTGGCGGGAGATCCCCAAGCCGATGATCGCCCAGGTGCACGGCGCGTGCATCGCCGGCGGGCTCATGCTGGCGTGGGTCTGCGACTTCATCGTGGCCTCCGACGACGCGTTCTTCTCCGACCCCGTGGTGAAGATGGGCATCCCCGGCGTCGAGTACTTCGCCCACGCCTTCGTGCTGGGCCCGCGCCGCGCCAAGGAGATCCTCTACACCGGTCGCAGGTTCGGCGCCGCCGAGGCGCTGGAGTGGGGAATGCTCAACCACGTCGTGCCCCGCGAGGAGCTGCAGGCCAAGGTCGACTCGATCGCCGAGGAGATCAAGGCCATGCCGGCGTTCGGTCTGACGCTGGCCAAGAAGGTCATCAACTCGAACGAGGACCAGATGGGGTTGCAGACCTCCCTGGACACCGCGTTCGGCTGGCACATGTTCGCGCACTCCGCCAATGCCGAGCCGGACGACACCGACTCGTTCTCCGCCTCCCTGGGCGGTATGGACGCGCGCTCGATGCGCGACAGCGCGAACACCGGCTCGACGGGCGGCGCCGCCCCGACCGGCGAGAAGAAGGACTGACGCCGTGGATCTGGATCTGGACGCATCGACCCGCGAGTTCCGGCTCGAGGTGCGGCAGTGGCTCGAGGCCAACGTGCCCACCGAGCCGCTGCCCCACATGGACACCCGCGAGGGCTTCGAGGCCCACCGCCGGTGGGAGGCGACGATGGCCGACGCCCGCATGTCGGTCGTGTCGTGGCCCGAGGAGTTCGGCGGCCGCGACTGCGGGCTGGTCAACTGGGTGGTCTTCGAGGAGGAGTACTTCCGCGCCGGCGCCCCGCTGCGGGTGAGCCAGAACGGCATCTTCCTGCTGGCCCCGACCCTGTTCGACCACGCCTCCCCCGAGCAGCTGGCCCACATCATGCCGCGCATGGCCCGGGCCGACGACATCTGGGCGCAGGCCTGGTCCGAGCCCGAGGCCGGCTCCGACCTGGCCTCACTGCGCTCGACCGCCAAGCGCGTCGACGGCGGCTGGGTCCTCAACGGGCAGAAGGTGTGGTCCACCCGCGCGTCGTTCGCCGACAAGGGCTTCGGCCTGTTCCGCACGGACCCGGACGAGCCCCGCCACAAGGGCCTGACCTACTTCATGTTCGACCTGCGGGCCGAGGGGGTCACCGTCCGCCCGATCGACCAGCTCGACGGGCTGCCCGGCTTCGCCGAACTGTTCCTCGAGGACGTCTTCGTGCCCGACGACCCGGCGAACCCCGCCGAGTCCGGCGTGATCGGCGAGGTCAACCAGGGCTGGAAGGTGGCCATGTCCACCGCCAACAACGAGCGCGGCCTCTCACTGCGCTCCCCCGGACGGTTCCTCGCCACGACCGACCGGCTGCTCGACCTGTGGGGCACCGCCGAGCCCGAGCTCGACGACCGCACCCGTGGATCCCTGGCGGACCGCGTCGTGGACGCGTGGATCGGGTCGCGCGCCTACGAGCTGAGCACCTGGAACACGGTCACGAAGCTCACCGGCGGCGCCAACCTCGGTTTCGAGTCCTCGATCAACAAGGTCTTCTGGTCGGACTGGGACATCGCGACCCACGAGACCGCCCTGGACGTCCTCGGCACCGCCGGCGAGCTGGCCGGTGAGCAGTGGATGGACGGCTACCTGTTCGCCCTCGCCGGCCCCATCTACGCGGGCACCAACGAGGTCCAGAAGAACATCATCGCCGAGCGACTCCTCGGCCTCCCGCGCGGCTGAGAAGGCGGTTTTCTGAACATGCAGTTCGCACTCGATCCCGAGATCATCGACTTCGCCGGCAGCATCGACTCC
>NZ_JAALDT010000013.1:0-1372 GCF_014144995.1 Dietzia sp. DQ11-71
CCGGCGGGGGTCGGCGGAGGCCGTTCCCGCGGAACCCGCCCCGCCGGCGACCGCGGGAGCGCCCGCCGGCGCAGCGGCTCCGAAGTCCCCGGAGAACAGGGAGTCGTCACCGTCAAGGAGATGCTTGGTGACCATCGCGCGCGGACTCAGCCCACGCAGGTCGTTGAGCTGCTTGAGGGGCTCCCGGAACTCCTCGAACTCGGTCCCGTAGTCATCCCGGAGCTGCTGCTGGGCGTTGCTGGCGAACTCACGGACCTTGCGGATCGCCGAGGCCAGCCAACGGGCGGCCTCGGGTAGGCGCTCGGGCCCCAGGACCACCAACGCCACCACGCCGAGCACCAGGAGCTCGGACCACCCCACGTTTGTGAACATCGCAGCCAGGATACGTCGCCGGGCTCACCGGTGGGAACCCGAGTCGTCCGGTGCCCCCGGTCAGCCCAGCGCGGGGCGCACGGTCAGTTCGACCCGCGTTCCACCGCGGAGGACCTCGACCGGGACGTCGACGCCCGCCCCGGCGCGACGGACGGCCACCACCAGTTCATCGGAGGAACGCACCTGCCGGTCACCGACCCTGGTCACGACGTCCCCTTCCCGGAGTCCGCCCTCCTCGGCGGGCGAGCCCTCACGCACGTTGACGATCTCGGCGCCCTCCACCGACCCGTTGTCCGCCTTGCGGGCGTTGACGCCGATCGTGGCGTGGCGGACCGCCCCGTCGGTCATGAGCGACGTCGCGATCTCGCGGACGTCGTTGACCGGGATGGCGAAGCCGAGACCGATGGAACCCCCGGACTGGGTGAAGATGGAGGTGTTGATACCGATGACCGCTCCGGTCCCGTCGATGAGCGGTCCCCCGGAGTTGCCGGGGTTGATGGCGGCGTCCGTCTGGATCGCGTCGATCACCACGTCGCCGTCCGAGGTGGACTCCCCGAGGGCGATCGGGCGCCGGGTCGCCGAGACGATGCCCTCGGTGACGGTGCGGGCGAGTCCGAGGGGCGAGCCGATGGCGATGACCTGCTCCCCCACCTGGACGTCGTCCGAGTCCCCCAGGGTGGCGACGGTGAGGTTCTGGACGTCGTCGACCTTGAGGACCGCGAGGTCGGTGGCGGGGTCACGCCCCACCATCTCGGCCGAGGCCCTGGAGCCGTCGGGGAAGATGACATCGATGTCCGCGCGGTCGGCGGCGCCGTCCATGGTGACGACGTGGTTGTTCGTCACGATGTAGCCCTGTGGGTCGATGACGATGCCGGAGCCCTCCCCCTGGGCTGACGCCGTGGACACCGAGATGTTGACGACGGCGGGTTGGACGCGCTGGGCGACCTCACCGATCGGGTTGTCGGATCGAAGGATGTTCTCCGGGGCGTCGGCGATCCGG
>NZ_JAALDT010000140.1:0-6728 GCF_014144995.1 Dietzia sp. DQ11-71
CGACCGCTGGCTCGCCGACTGGTCCCGCGCGGACGCGTCGGTCCCCCACCCGATCGACCCGCTGCGCCTGCGCGACGCGGTGAACGGGCTCCTCGCCCCCGCCTGACACCGGCCCCCGCGGCCGCGCGCACTCTTCCCTCCGCCCGCGGAGCACGACCGAGACGCCATCTGTCCGAACCCCCGACGCACGTCAACACAGTGTGAGTAGAGTCACAGTTGCGGGCCGCACAGTGAACGGCCCGCCGGGGAGACGGACGACCGGACCCCATCAGCGCCGGTCGCTCGAACCCCCTGCGGTTGCAGTAGAGGCCCGCCTACAGGCGGCTTCTCATCACAAGCGCGAGGAGTGACGCCGACGTGAACGAATACGTGCCCATCCTGGTACTCGGGGCCCTGGCCGTCGCCTTCGCCGTCTTCTCCTCGGGCGTGTCCTCCTTCGCCGGGCCCAGCCGGTTCAACCGCGCCAAGCTCGAGGCCTACGAGTGCGGCATCCAGCCCACGCCGCAGCCGGCGGGCGGCGGCCGCTTCCCGGTGAAGTACTACCTCACCGCGATGCTGTTCATCATCTTCGGCATCGAGATCCTCTTCCTCTATCCGTGGGCCGTCCACTTCGACCAGCTCGGCGTGTTCGGGCTGGCCGCGATGGCCCTGTTCGTGTTCAACGTCTCCGTCGCCTACGCCTACGAGTGGCGCCGCGGCGGACTGAGCTGGGACTGACCCGGCGAGTCGGAGAGGAGCGCCGAGATGGGACTCGAGGAGAAGGTGCCGGCCGGCTTCCTGCTGACCACGGTCGAGCAGCTGGCGGGCTACATGCGCAAGGGCTCGCTGTGGCCGGCGACGTTCGGTCTGGCGTGCTGCGCGATCGAGATGATGTCCACGAGCGGCGGCCGCTACGACCTGGCCCGATTCGGCACGGAGGTCTTCCGCGCGTCCCCCCGGCAGGCCGATCTCATGATCGTCGCGGGGCGGGTCTCGCAGAAGATGGCGCCGGTCCTGCGGCAGGTGTACGACCAGATGGCCGAGCCCAAGTGGGTCCTGTCGATGGGCGTGTGCGCGTCGTCGGGCGGGATGTTCAACAACTACGCGATCGTGCAGGGCGTCGACCACATCGTGCCCGTCGACATCTACCTGCCCGGATGTCCGCCGCGGCCGGAGATGCTCATGCACGCGATCATCACGCTGCACGACAAGATCCAGAACATGCCGCTGGGCGCGAACCGGGCCGAGGCGATCCGTGCCGCGGAGCAGGCCGCGCTCGACCAGCGTCCGCTCATCCCCGTCGAGGGGATGTTCCGATGACCGACCGTCGCCCGGACTCCGGCGCCGCGGACCGCGACCGGGCCCCCGACGCACCGAACCCACCCGACCGCACGGACAGCCCTGACGCGGACACCGTCGGCGTGCGCCACGGCATGTTCGGCGTCCGCGGCTCCGGGGACACCACCGGGTTCGGGGGCCTCGTGCGCCCCAAGGAGATGCCCGGTACTACCCCACCGCCCTATGAGGACGACGACGACGAGGTCATCCGCGCGCTCACCGCGGCCCTGCACCAGCGGGGTGGGCCGAGTTTTCAGGAGGCCGTCGAGAAGGTCGTGGTCCACTGCGGGCAACTCACCCTGCACGTGGAGCGGGAGCACCTACCGGCGGTGGCCGTGACCCTCCGAGACGCCCCCGACCTGCGGTTCGAGATGTCGTTGGGCGCGAGCGGGGTGCACTACCCCGACGCCACCGGCCGGGAGCTGCACGTGGTGTACCCGCTGCAGTCGATCACCCACAACCGCCGCGTGATGCTCGAAACGTCGGCCCCGGACGCGGACCCGCACATCCCCACGCTGACCCGCGTGTACCCCACGACGGACTGGCACGAGCGGGAGACGTACGACTTCTTCGGCGTCGTCTTCGACGGGCACCCGTCGCTGACGCGGATCGAGATGCCGGACGACTGGGAGGGCCATCCGCAGCGCAAGGACTACCCGCTGGGCGGGATCCCGGTCCAGTACAAGGGCGCGACCATCCCGCCGCCGGATCAGCGGAGGGCGTACTCATGACCGCCGATCGCACCCGCGCGAGGCGCTCGGCCCGTGCCGACCGCGCCGCGGACTCCGACACGATCCTCACCGCCTCCGGGCAGGACTGGGACGCGATCAGTGAGGCGGCGCGCAACGCCGACGACGACCGCATCGTGGTGAACATGGGCCCGCAGCACCCGTCCACGCACGGGGTGCTGCGGCTGATCCTGGAGATCGAGGGCGAGACCGTCACCCGGGCGAGCTGCGGCATCGGCTACCTGCACACGGGCATCGAGAAGAACCTGGAATACCGCTACTGGACCCAGGGCGTGACGTTCGTGACCCGGATGGACTACCTGTCGCCGTTCTTCAACGAGGTCGCCTTCTGCCTGGGCGTGGAGAAGCTGCTCGGGATCACCGAGCAGGTCCCGCCGCGGGCGTCGGTCATCCGGGTCATGCTCATGGAGCTCAACCGGATCTCCTCCCACATGGTCGCCCTGGCCACCGGTGCCCTGGAGCTGGGCGCGAGCACGCCGATGCTGTTCGGGTTCCGCGAGCGCGAGCTGGTCCTGGACGTCTTCGAGGTCATCACGGGTCTGCGGATGAACCACGCCTACGTCCGGCCCGGCGGGGTGGTCCAGGACCTGCCCGACGAGGCGGTCCCCCAGGTGCGCGAACTGCTCGAGGTGATGCCCGGGCGGATCCGCGAGATGGAACTGCTGCTGCGGGAGAACCCCATCTGGAAGATGCGGCTGCAGGACGTCGGCTACCTCGACCTCACCGGATGCATGGCCCTCGGCGTGACCGGCCCTGTCCTACGGGCGACGGGCCTGCCGCACGACGTGCGCCGGTCCGACCCGTACTGCGGGTACGAGGACTACGAGTTCGACGTCATCACCGGGTCGGCGAGTGACTGCTACGACCGGTTCGTCATCCGGGTAGACGAGATGAAGGAGTCGCTGAAGATCGTCGAGCAGTGCCTGGACCGGCTCGAACCGGGACCCGTGATGGTCGACGACCCCAAGATCGCCTGGCCCGCCCAGCTCAAGGTGGGACCAGACGGGCTCGGCAACTCCGCCGAGCACATCCGCACGATCATGGACAGCTCCATGGAGGCGCTGATCCACCACTTCAAGCTGGTCACCGAGGGTTTCGCGGTCCCGCCGGGCCAGGTGTACGTGCCGGTGGAGTCCCCGCGCGGCGAACTGGGGGTGCACATGGTCTCCGACGGCGGGACCCGCCCGTACCGGGTGCACTACCGCGACCCGTCGTTCACCAACCTGCAGGCCGTGGCCGCGATGTGCGAGGGCGGGATGCTTTCCGACGTCATCGCCTCGGTCGCCAGCATCGACCCCGTGATGGGAGGGGTGGACCGATGAGCAGCATGGAGTCGACGAGTCGCGAACCGGTCTTCCTGCAGTTCGGGCAGCAGCCGGACGAGCCGGGGGCGATCGTCCGGCCCGACGCCCGCCGGCACTACCCCGACGACGTCCTGGCGAGACTGCGGGCCGACGCCGAGGTGATCATCGCCCGCTATCCGCAGGCCCGGTCGGCGTTGCTGCCACTCCTGCACCTCGTCCAGGCCGAGGACGGGCACCTCACGCCCGCCGGCATCGAGTTCTGTGCCCTCGCCGTCGGACTCACCTCCGCCGAGGTCATGGCCGTCGCCACGTTCCACTCGATGTACCGACGCACGCCCACGGGCGACTACCTGGTCGGGGTGTGCACAAACACACTGTGCGCGGTGATGGGCGGCGACGAGATCTACGCCGACCTGCATGACCACCTGGGGCTCGACGGGCCCGGTACCACCGACGACGGCCGGGTGACGCTCGAGCGCATCGAGTGCAACGCGGCCTGCGACTACGCCCCGGTGATGATGGTCAACTGGGAGTTCTTCGACGACCAGACCCCCGCCTCCGCCCGGCAGGTCGTGGACGACCTGCGGGCCGGCCGGACGGTGACCCCGACCCGGGGCGCGCCGTTGTGCACGTTCCGCGAGACCTCCCGCCTCCTCGCCGGTTTCCCCGACACCCGCCCCGGCGCGAACGACGGCGCCCCCGGCGACGCGACCCTGGTCGGGCTGCGGATCGCCCGCGAACACGACATGCGCGCCCCCGCGGGGCCGGACGAGTCCACTGAGCTGCCCTCAACCGAGCCGGCCACCACCGAGCCGACCACCACCACACCGGACGAGGAGGCCTGACATGCCGCTCGCGCCGTACCTCAGCCGCTACTGGGACGCCCCCGACAGCTGGACGCTCGAGACCTACCTGGACCACGACGGCTACACGGGCCTGCGCAACGCCCTGGCCACCGGACCGGACGAGGTCATCTCCACCGTCCTCGACGCCGGCCTGCGCGGCCGTGGCGGCGCCGGGTTCCCCACCGGCCGCAAGTGGGGCTTCATCCCGCAGGAGACCGGCGAGTCGGCCGACGGCTCCGACTCCGGCCCGGGCACGCAGGCCTCCGCGGCCGCCAAGCCCCACTACCTGGTGGTCAACGCGGACGAGTCCGAGCCCGGCACCTGCAAGGACATGCCGCTCATGCTGGCCACCCCGCACGTGCTCGTCGAGGGCATCATCATCGCCGCGTACGCCATCCGCTCCTCGCACGCGTTCATCTATCTGCGCGGTGAGGTGGTGCCCGTCCTGCGCCGCCTGCAGGTGGCGGTCGCCGAGGCCTACGAGGCCGGGTACCTCGGCCGCGACATCCTCGGAAGCGGATTCGACCTCGAGCTGATCGTCCACGCCGGCGCCGGCGCCTACATCTGCGGCGAGGAGACCGCCCTGCTCGACTCGCTCGAGGGGCGCCGCGGCCAACCCAGACTGCGGCCGCCGTTCCCCGCCGTCGCCGGCCTCTACGCCTGTCCGACGGTGGTGAACAACGTCGAGTCCATCGCCAGCGTGCCGTCGATCCTCCAGCACGGGCCCGAGTGGTTCCGCTCGATGGGCTCGGAGAAGTCCCCCGGCTTCACCCTGTACTCACTGTCGGGGCACGTCACCCGGCCCGGCCAGTACGAGGCACCGCTGGGCATCACGCTGCGCGAGCTACTCGACCTGGCCGGCGGGATCCGCGAGGGCCACACCCTGAAGTTCTGGACCCCGGGCGGCTCCTCGACCCCGCTGCTCACCGACGCCCAGCTCGACATGCCACTCGACTACGAGGGGTGCGCCGCCGAGGGCACCATGCTCGGCACCAAGGCACTGCAGATCTTCGATGACACCACCTGCGTGGTGCGGGCGGTGCTGCGGTGGACGGAGTTCTACGCCCACGAGTCGTGCGGCAAGTGCACCCCCTGCCGCGAGGGCACGTACTGGCTCGAGCAGATCATGCACCGACTCGAGGACGGCACCGCCACCGCCGACGATCTGGACCGACTGCTCGACATCTCCGACAACGTCGCCGGCAAGTCGTTCTGCGCCCTCGGCGACGCCGCCGCGACCCCGATCATCTCGTCGATCGCGCTCTTCCGCGACGAGTACCTCGCGCACATCCCGGGTGGCTGCCCGTTCGACCACAGCCGCTCCACCCTCTTCGACCGGACCGACCGTGCGGGTGCGGGCTCCCGGCGACCGCCCGTACGGCCGGCCACTCGACCGGATCCCACACGACCCGAGGAGGTGGCCCGATGACCTCCGCCCAGTCAGGTGTCCCCCGCGACGCCCGCGGTCCCGCCCAGGAACCGGACCACGACCGCGCCAAGTCAGAGCGCGCCGACGACCTCGTCACGCTCACCGTCGACGGCCGCGAGGTCTCGGTGCCGCCGGGCACGCTCATCATTCGCGCCGCCGAGCGGTTGGGCGTGCAGATCCCCCGCTTCTGCGACCACCCGCTGCTCGAGCCGGCGGGGGCGTGCCGCCAGTGCATCGTCGAGGTCGAGGGCGCGCCCAAGCCCGTCACCTCGTGCACCACCCCGGTCACCCAGGACATGCAGGTGCGCACGCACTTCACCTCCGAGATGGCCGACAAGGCCCAGCGCGGGGTGATGGAACTGCTGCTCATCAACCACCCGCTCGACTGCCCGGTCTGCGACAAGGGCGGCGAGTGCCCGCTGCAGAACCAGGCCCTGTCCAGCGGCCACGGGCGGTCGAGGTTCACCGAGGTCAAGCGCACGTTCCCCAAGCCGATCGCCATCTCGTCGCAGGTGCTGCTCGACCGCGAACGCTGCGTCATGTGCGCCCGGTGCACCCGCTTCTCCGAGCAGATCGCCGGGGACCCGTTCATCGACCTCTTCGAGCGCGGCGCCCGGCAGCAGGTCGGGGTGTACGGCGACGAGCCGTTCGAGTCCTACTTCTCGGGGAACACCGTCCAGATCTGCCCGGTGGGCGCCCTGACCGGCGCGCAGTACCGCTTCCGCGCCCGCCCCTTCGACCTGGTCTCCAGCCCGGCGGTCTGCGAGCACTGCGCCAGCGGTTGCGGGCAGCGCACCGACCACCGTCGCGGGAAGGTCCTGCGCCGCCTCGCCGGCGACGACCCCGAGGTCAACGAGGAGTGGAACTGCGACAAGGGCCGGTGGGCGTTCACCTACGCCACCCAGCGCGACCGCATCACCACCCCCATGGTCCGCGGCGAGGGCGGCGGGCTGGTTCCGGTCCCGTGGTCCACCGCCCTGGCGACCGCTGCCCAGGGGTTGGCCGCCGCCCGCGGACGGGCCGGGGTCCTCACCGGGGGGCGGCTCACCGCCGAGGACGCCTACGCCTACGCCAAGTTCGCCCG
>NZ_JAALDT010000141.1:0-7396 GCF_014144995.1 Dietzia sp. DQ11-71
GTCGCGGCGGCGGAAACCGACGCGACAGCGGAGACCGACGCGGATCCGGCGCCCCGGGCGGGGCCCGGCGGGGTGGCCGGCCCGGCGACGACCGTAGATCGGAGGGGCGTCCCGGTCAGGAGGCACGCCAAGCGGCCAGGGCCGACGAGCCGCAGCTGCCCGATGACATCGAGGCAGGCGACCTCGACCCAGAGATCCGCCGCGACCTGCGCAGTCTGGACAAGTCCAACGCCGAGTCCGTCGCCAAGCACATGGTGGCGGCCATGTACCTGGTCGACGAGGATCCGCAGCTCGCGCTCGCCCACGGTCGCGCGGCCAAGAACAGGGCCGGGCGCATCGGTGTCGTTCGGGAGACTCTCGGCGTGCTGGCGTACCGCGCCGGCGAATGGTCGGAAGCGCTGAGCGAACTCCGGGCGGCCCGCCGGATCTCCGGCGGGCCGGGCCTGCTGGCGATGATGGCCGATTGCGAACGAGGCCTGGAGAGGCCCCAACGTGCCATCGAACTGGCCCGTGGGGAGGAATCGAGGATGCTCGAGGGGGACGACCTCATCGAACTCCGCATCGTGGAGGCCGGCGCCCGGGTGGACATGGGTCAGCTCGACGCGGCCCTGGTGACTCTCCAGGACGCCGGCCTCGACAAGGACGCCCGCGGCGAATCCGCAGCGCGCCTCGACTACGCCTACGCCGAGGTGTTGCTCGTCGCGGATCGGAAGAGGGAGGCGGCCGACTGGTTCGGTCACGCCGTCACCGCCGACCCCGAGCAGACGACCGATGCGCAGGCGCGTCTCGCGGAGCTCGAGGCGTAGGTCAGTTGAGCACCCTTTCGCTGGCCGCACGGCACGACGCCCTACTCGTCGATCTCGACGGCACTCTCATCCGCGGCAGCCAGCCGATCCCGGGGGCCGCGGAGGCGCTCGCGAACGCGGGGCTCCCCGTGGTCTACGTGACGAACAACGCGAGCCGCTCGCCCAGGGACACCGCCGACCACCTTCGGTCGCTCGGCTTCTCCGCCGGTGCCGACGACGTCATGACCAGCGCGCAGGCCGCGGTGGTGATGGCTGCGGACCATGTCGATCCCGGTGCCAGGGTCCTGGTGGTGGGACACGACAGTTTCCGCGACCTCGCCCGGCAGGCCGGGTACGAGGTCGTCCTGTCCGCCGACGACGATCCGGAGGTCGTCCTGCAGGGACTGTCCCGGGAACTGACCTGGTCGGATCTGGCCGAGGGATGTCTGGCGATCCGTCGGGGTGTGCCCTGGGTCGCGTCCAACGTGGACGCCACGTTGCCCACCGAACGAGGCCTGCTCCCCGGGAACGGGTCCCTGGTCGCCGCCCTCCGTGCGGCGACCGATCGCGAGCCCCTGGTCGCGGGCAAACCGGCCGCCGGCGTGTTGACCGCCGCCGCGGATCTGGTCGGTTCCACCCGCCCGCTGGTCATCGGTGACCGCCTCGATACGGACATCCAGGGTGCGGTCGCCGCCGGGATGCCGTCGCTCATGGTGCTGACCGGCGTCCACGGCGTCGACGATCTCCTGGTCGCGGATCCCGACAGCCGGGCCACCTACCTGGCGGACGATCTCTCCGCACTGTCTGCCTCGGCGGAGGCCAGCCGGATCGACGCCGCAGTGGAGTTGGACGGAACGGTCGAGAACGGTGCCCTGCACCTGACCAGCGCGCCGGAGGCGCTCGATCGGCTCGATCTCGCCCGTGCGGTGGTCAGGCTGGCGTGGCGTCACGAGTCGAAGGCATTCCGGGCGGCCGACGAGGGTCTGCGATCCCGGCTGGCGGGTGCGGGCCTCGGCGTCGGCTAGCGTGTAGGCCGTGACGACCCCCGGACCACAGCCACGCCCCGGGCCCGCGGGCCCCGACACCGACGAACTCCGCTCGACGTTCGACGATCTGCTCGCCGATTCCGTCGGGGGCCAGGGCGCTGGACCGGACGGCTCATCTGTCCGGGACGACCAGGTGGCCGCCCTCGACGCCGCCCACGAGCTCCTCGCGCAGGCGCTGACGGCGCTGGACAGTCGGCGCTGATGGTCGCGAAGCGGATGCGGCTGGACGCCGAACTGGTTCGCCGCAAGATCTGTGACAGTCGGGAACGCGCCCGTGATCTCATCGATTCCGGGCGCGTGATCGTCAACGGGGTGGCAGCCACCAAGCCCGCGACCCAGGTCGAGCCGACCACATCGATCGCGCTCACCGCCTCCGATGAACCGGACTGGGCATCCCGCGGAGCCCACAAACTGGTCGGAGCCCTCGAGGCGTTCTCCGACGTGCCGGTCTCCGGAGCTCGGTGTCTCGACGCAGGCGCGTCGACCGGCGGGTTCACCGATGTCCTGCTCTCGCGTGGCGCCACCCGCGTCGAGGCGGTGGACGTGGGGTACGGACAGTTGGTGTGGCGCCTGCGCAGCGACGAGCGCGTGGGCGTGCACGACAAGACCAACGTCCGCTCCCTGACCCCGGACGACATCGGTGGCCCGGTGGACCTCGTGGTCTCCGACCTGTCGTTCATCTCGCTCGCACTCGTCCTGCCCGCGCTCGCAGCGTGCGTGCGCCCGGGAGGCGACCTGTTGCCGATGGTCAAGCCCCAGTTCGAGGTGGGCCGCGAGCGTGTCGGCCAGGGCGGTGTGGTGCGCGACCCGGCACTGCGGATCGAGGCGGTCACCGGTGTCGCCCGGGCTGCCGCGGCACTCGGACTGGAGCCGCTGGGATGCGTCGCCAGCCCGCTCCCCGGCCCGTCCGGGAACGTCGAGTACTTCCTCCACCTCCGTAAGGTCGGCGCGGGAGAGCGACTCGAGATGAGCGCCGAGGCGCAGCAGGCCATACGGACGGCAGTAGAGGAGGGCCCGCAATGAACGGCACGCCCGGACAGGTGCACTCGCGCAGGATCCTGCTCGTCCCCAACGTCGCCCGGCAGGACATCGTCGCCACCGTCGCCCAGGTGGTCAACGCGTGCGCGACCAGGGGCATCGCGGTACGGATGGTGGAGGGCACCAGCGAGAGCGTCGCCACGGGGGCGGGCGTGGAGGCGGTCCCTGACATCCCCGAGGCCGCCGAAGGGTGTGAACTCGTCCTGGTCCTCGGTGGTGACGGCACGTTCCTGCGCGCCTGCCAGTACGCCAACGCCGCGGACGTGCCGATCCTGGGGGTCAATCTCGGACACATCGGCTTCCTCGCCGAGTCGGAGGTCTCCTCGCTCAGTGGCGTCGTCGAGCAGATCGCGGCGAAGGACTACAGGGTGGTCGAACGGATGACGGTGGAGGCCACCGTCATCCACGGGGACACCGTCCTGGCCCGGGACTGGGCACTCAACGAAGTCAGCATCGAGAAGGTCTCCCGGCAGGGCGTCCTCGAGGCGTCCGTGGAGATCGACGGCCGACCGGTCAGTGACTACGGCTGTGACGGCATGTTGGTCTCCACGCCGACCGGGTCGACCGCCTACGCGTTCTCGGCCGGCGGGCCGATCGTCTGGCCCGAACTCGACGCCATCCTCGTGGTCCCCAACAACGCCCACGCGCTGTTCGCCCGTCCGATGGTCGTGGCACCCTCCTCCAGGGTCGCGGTGGAGACCGGGGTGCATTCCGGCCCGGCAGTGGTGGTGGTGGACGGACGACGCCTCGTCGACGTCCCGCCGGGCAGCCGGGTCGAGGTGGTGCGGGGCGCGCGCCCGGTCAAGTGGGTCCGACTGGACGACTCGCCGTTCACCGACAGACTGGTCACGAAGTTCGAACTGCCCGTCACCGGGTGGCGTGGGCGGTCCGCTGTCCGGCCCCTCACCTAGGGTGGGTGCGTGCTCACGGAACTTCGGATCAGCGGCCTCGGCATCATCGACGAGGCCGTGGCCGATTTCTCGCCCGGGCTGTCGGTGCTCACCGGCGAGACCGGCGCGGGCAAGACGATGGTGGTCACGGGACTGAGGCTCCTGGCCGGAGGGCGCGCGGACCCCGGGCGTGTCCGGCGCGGTGCGGAGAAGGCACTCGTCGAAGGGCGCTTCGACCTGGCCGCGACGGCCACCATGGACACCGCCGACCGACGCGACCTCGACGAGTTGCTCGAGGACACCGACGTCGAACTCGACGAGGACGGCAGTGTCATCGCCGCACGCCGGGTGGGTGCGGACGGCCGTTCGCGTGCCCGGCTCGGGGGGAGGTCTGTCCCCGCCGGGACCCTCGCCCGCTTCTGCGCGCCGGTGCTGGCCGTGCACGGCCAGAACGATCAGCTGCGTCTGCTCCGTCCGGACAGGCAGCGAGACGCCGTCGACGCCCACGGTGGGGACGAGGCGCGGGCGGCCCTCGACGCCTACCGCGACACCTATCGGCTGTGGCGGGACGCCGAGCGTTCACTGGCGGAGCGCACCGGTCGGGCTCGTGAGCTGGCCCGGGAAGCCGACCTGCTGCGGATGGGACTCGAGGAGATCGATGCCCTGGGGCCCGAGCCCGGGGAGGAGGCCGAACTCGACGCCCGCATCCGCCGACTCACCGATTCCGAGGAACTGCGAGAGGTCGCGGGGCAGGCCCACGACGTCCTCGCCGGTGACGGCGAGACCAGCGAGCCGGTGGTGGGTGTCCTCGACCAGTTGAGGCACCGTCTGAACGCTGCCGGTGACCCCGCGCTCGACCCGATCGCCACCAGCATCGGCCAGGCCGTCGCGGCGCTCGGAGATGCCGCGACCGAGCTCGGCCTGTACCTGGCCGAGCTGCCGGTCGACGCGGCGGACCTCGACTCGGCATTGGAACGACGCCACGATCTCAGGGCGTTGACCCGGAGGTACGGCACCGATGTCGACGACGTGCTCGCGTGGGCGGACAGGGCCCGTACGCGGCTCGGTGAGGTCGACACCTCCGACTCCGCCGTCGCCGAACTCCGTTCCACCGTGGAGCGCCTCGCTGCCGAACTCGACGAGCGCGGAGCCACACTGACGCGCATCCGACGCGCCGCCGGGGACGATCTCGCGGAGAGGGTGTCCGCCGAGCTGGCAGAGCTGTCGATGGGCGGGGCCCGGCTCGTGGTCCGGGTCACCCGATCAGGCGAAGGCCTCGACGGCGCCTCGGAGTCGGGTCTCGACGACGTCGAGCTGGCGCTCGACGGGCCGTCAGGCATCGTCCCGCTCGGCCGAGGCGCGTCGGGAGGCGAGCTGTCGAGGGTGATGCTCGCGCTCGAGGTGGTGCTGGCCGAGAGATCCGGGGGAGGGACCCTGGTGTTCGATGAGGTCGACGCGGGAGTGGGCGGCCGGGCGGCGTTGAGCATCGGTAAGCGGCTGGCCAGACTGGCCAGAACCCACCAGGTCATCGCGGTGACCCACCTCGCCCAGGTCGCGGCGTACGCCGACACGCACCTGGTCGTGCACAAGGACACCGGCGCCGGGGGATCGGACGGGGTCGTCTCCGGGGTCACGGCGGTCGCCGACTCCGATCGGGTGACCGAACTCGCCCGGATGCTCGCCGGTATGGAGGACACCGACACAGGTCTGGCACATGCGCGGGAGTTGCTGGAGAAGGCACAACGGGAAAAGTCTCAAGCTCAAGTCGACCGTTAATCCGACACGCCGGGCAGACCTCCCTGGTCACGTGAATCACACGCGTGATACTCGGCGCATGAAGATGTCGGGTCTGCTCAGCCGTCGTTCCACTGACCTCGCCGGTGTCGTGGGCACCGTCCGCCAGATCGAGGTGGGGTCACAGGTCCCCAGGAAGCTCGGCGCCAAGGACGTCGCCGTGCTCGATCTCAACCGCGCGCCCGCCGACACCGCCCGCGCTCTCGTCGACGCCGGGGTGGCGGCAGTGGTGCACGTGCCCCGTCAGGGGGAGGAGATGCTCCCCCGCGCCGCGTTCCGGATCCTCGCCGCGTCGACGATCCCGGTCATCGAGGACGCGGACCTGTCCGGGGTCGCCGACGGGACCCGGGTGCGGATCGACGACGGCGTCGTCTACTCGGTCAAGTCCGAGGACGAGGTCACGAGCGGCCGCGAGGTCGACCCGGCCACACTCCTCGCTGAGGTGGACGCCGCGGAGAGCGGGTACGTCGAGTCGGCGCTGGCGCACCTGGCCAACGCCACCGAGTTCCTCAGCCTCGAGCACCCGCTGCTGCTGGACGGCGAGGGCCTCCCGTCGATCGACGTCGACTTCACCGACCGTCACGTCGTGGTGGTCACCGGTGACGCGGCCGCGCGCGGCCAGCTCGCCGAGCTCAAGCCGTTCATCCGGGAGTACCGACCGCTGCTGGTCGGCGTGGGTGCCGGCGCGGAGTTCCTGCGCTCCGCTCGGCTGACGGCCGACGTCGTCGTCGCGACCCCCACGGACGTGTCCGACGAGGTCCTCACCGACGGCGCCGTCCTGGTGGTGCCCGCCGACCGCGACGGGCGCGCGGAGGGCCTCGAGAGGATCACAGAGCTCGGACTGGGGGCCACGACATTCCCCGCCGCCGCGACCGCGAGGGACATGGCGCTGCTGCTGGCCTACCACGGGGGCGCCGAGATGATCGTGGTGACCGGCGACGACAGGGGGCTCGAGAACGCGTTCCGCGACTCGTCCGCGCCCTCGTCCACGATGGTCGACACGACCGTCTCCTCCCGCTTGGTCCACGCCGACGCCTGCGCGACCCTGTACCGGTCTCGTGGCGCCGGGATCGGACTCGCCCTGGTCGTGCTCGCCGCCCTGATCGCGGTGGCCGCGGTCGTGGTGGCTCGCGACGCCGCCGCGGACCTGCTCATCTGGGCCGTCGAGACCTGGAACTCCTTCGCGCTCTGGGTCCAGGGGCTCTTCCGTTGATCTCCCTGCGTCGCCACGTCCTGACGCTGGTGGCCGTGTTCCTCGCTCTCGCGGTGGGGGTCGTCCTCGGGTCGACGTCCGTGGCGACGTCCATCAGGGACGCGGTGGTCGAGCGTGAGGAGACGACGGCGGCGCGGCTCGAGGCGTCGCAGGACGATCTGGCCGCGGAGCGGCTCGCCGTCGACCGACTCGACTCGCTGGCGGGAGACCTCACCCCGGCCGTCGTGGACGGTCGGCTCGACGGGAGGCCGGTCCTGACGATCGTGGCACCCGGCGCCTCCGACGAGGACGTCTCGGCGGCCCGCGAGGTGATCGACGCGGCCGGCGGGATCGACGCGGGCCGCGTCACCCTGACGGACATGGCCGTCGACCCGGAGGCGGACGCGGAGCTCCAGGCGCTCGTCGCGAACCTGCCCATCGGCACCGCCCCGGCCGCTGATGCGGACCTCGGTACCCAGCTGGGCACGGCGCTCGGTCGCGCGGGGCTGCTGCGCGCCGAGGACGCGGAACCGCACCTCGAGGACGACGACCGGGAGACGGTCCTCACCACCCTCGCGGATGCGGGGATCATCGGCTACGAACCCGGGACCCTTCGGCCCGGACAGCTCGCGTTGGTCGTGACCGGGCCCC
>NZ_JAALDT010000142.1:0-3058 GCF_014144995.1 Dietzia sp. DQ11-71
CCGACGGCGAGGGCGGATACCGGGTCGAGTACCCGGCCCCGACCCGCCCGTCCGCGCCGGTGTCGGTCGAGGGGGACCGGCTCCGCCTGGAGTTCGACGGGTTCCGGGCCGTGGTGGCGCTGCCACCGCTGCTGTGCAGGTGCGTGCTCACACGATCCGTCTTCGAGCGCGACGCGGGTCGACTGGTGATCAGCTTCCTGCCCGACCCGGATCTGTGGCCCCCGAACCTCGTACCGTCCGGATCCACGGACCGCACCGGGTAGTATCCGACTTCGTCGACAGCCATCACAAGAGGACCGGTGACCTTTGCTGTACTACCTGTTCAGAGACGTGCTCATCGGCCCGTTCCTACGGCTGACGAGCCGGCGGGTCGTCACCGGCCGCGAGTATTTCCCCACCCATGGCGGCGCGCTGCTGGTCGGCAACCACCAGTCGGTGGCGGACTGGCTGTTCACCCCACTTGCTGTGCGCCGCCGGGTCACCTTCCTGGCCAAGAGCGACTACTTCACCGGCACCGGAATCCGCGGGATGCTCAGCCGGTGGTTCTTCGCGGGGTCGGGCCAGCACCCGATCGACCGCACCAATGCCGATGCGGCCCAGGCCGCCCTCGACGCCGGGCTCGAGGTCCTCTCGTCCGGGGAGATCCTGTGCATCTACCCCGAGGGCACGCGCTCGCCGGACGGTCGCCTGTACCGCGGGAAGACCGGGCCAGCCCGCCTAGCGCTCCGCGCCGGCGTCCCCATCATCCCGGTGGGAGTGACCGGAACCTCCGAATACGTACGCCGGATCTCCCGGTTTCGCCTCGGACGGCGCACCGAGGTCAGGGTGATGCTCGGCGAACCGCTCGACCTGACGCCGTGGGCCGGACGGGAGGGCGACCGCGACGCGGAGCGTGAGATCACCGACGAGCTCATGCGCCGGATCCAGGCGCTGACCAATCAGGAGTACGTCCACGACACGTACGGCGCCGAGATGAAGAAGCGCTACGAGGCGGTGCGCAAGGCCGGGCGGAACCTGCTCGACCACCCCGTCGAGGGACAGCGCTGACCCCCGGTGCGCTACTTCTACGACTGCGAATTCATCGAGGACGGCACCACGATCGAGCTGGTCTCCGTGGGGATCGTCGCCGAGGACGGCCGCGAGTTCTACGCGGTGTCCACTGATTTCGACGCCTCGGCGGCCGGACCGTGGGTGCGGCGCAACGTCCTTCCGAAGCTGCCCAACCCGTCGTCGTCCGAGTGGATGTCCCGGAGCCGCATCCGGGACGAGCTCTACGAGTTCGTCACCGCGCCGCCCACCGGCGGGGTCGAGATGTGGGCGTGGATCGGGGCGTACGACCACGTGGCCGTCTGCCAGCTGTGGGGCGACATGACAGCCCTTCCCGCCGCCATGCCCCGGTTCACGCGCGACGTCCGCCAGCTCTGGGAGACCGCCGGCAAGCCCGACCTGCCCGCACACCCGGGAGGGGAACACGACGCCCTCGCCGACGCCCGCCACGCCGCGATGCGCTTCCGCGCCATCGCGGCGAAGTCGCCCCACCTGGGTCTCTGAGGCCCGCTCCGCCGGTGGTGGCGTATCGTCGCCGGGGTGAGCAACTGGACAGTCGACGTCGACATCGCGCAACTCCCCGACCTCCCGCCGCTCTCCGCGGACCTGGATCGGCAGCTGGCGGACGCCCTCTCGCGGCCCGCCCTGCAGCAGCCGTCGTGGGATCCCGGTCACGCCGCGGCGATGCGCAAGGTGTTGGAGAGCGTGCCGCCGATCTGCGTCGCCTCCGAGGTCGAGCACCTCTCCGATCGCCTCGCCGACGTGGCGCACGGGCGTGCGTTCCTGCTCCAGGGCGGTGACTGCGCCGAGACGTTCGAGGCGAACACCGAGCCGCACATCAAGGGCGTGATCCGCACCCTGCTGCAGATGTCGGTCGTGCTGACCTACGGTGCGTCGATGCCCGTGGTCAAGGTCGGCCGGATCGCCGGCCAGTACGCCAAGCCCCGCTCGGCGGACCGCGACGGAACCGGGTTGCTGTCCTACCGCGGCGACATGGTCAACGCGCTCGAGCCGGACGAGGCGGCCCGTGAGCACGACGCCTCCCGGCTCGTCCGTGCCTACGCCAACGCGGCCGCGGCGATGAACCTGGTCCGTTCGCTCACGGCGTCGGGCACCGCGGACCTGCATCGCGTCCACGAATGGAACATGGAGTTCGTCGCGGGCTCGCCCGCTGGTGCCCGCTACGAGGCCCTCGCCGCCGAGGTGGATCGTGGCCTGCGCTTCATGGACGCGTGCGGGGTCTCGGACCAGAACCTGCGCTCGGCCGACATCTTCTCCTCCCACGAGGCGCTCGTCCTGGACTACGAGCGGGCCATGTTGCGCCTGGCCGACGACGGCACGGGCCTGACCGGCGACGCCGAGCAGGGGTTGTACGACCTGTCGGCGCACTTCCTGTGGATCGGGGAGCGGACCCGCGGCATCGACGACGCCCACGTGGCGTTCGCCTCGCTCATCCAGAACCCGATCGGCCTGAAGATCGGTCCCACCACCACGCCCGAGTTGGCGGTCGAGTACGTGGAGAAGCTCGACCCCCACAACCGGCCGGGTCGACTGACGCTCGTCTCCCGGATGGGCAACGACAAGGTCCGCGACGCGCTGCCGCCGATCGTCCAGGCCGTCGAGGCGACCGGCCACAAGGTCATCTGGCAGTGCGACCCCATGCACGGCAACACGCACTCGACGTCCAACGGGTACAAGACCCGCCATTTCGACCGGATCATCGACGAGGTACAGGGCTTCTTCGAGGTCCACCACGCTCTCGGTTCCCACCCGGGTGGCATCCACATCGAGCTCACCGGTGAGGACGTCACCGAGTGCCTCGGCGGAGCCCAGGACATCTCGGACATCGATCTGGCCGGTCGCTACGAGACCGCCTGCGACCCGCGCCTCAACACCCAGCAGTCGCTCGAGCTCGCCTACCTCGTGGCGGAGATGCTGCGCAGCTGACGCCGTAGGGGCCGGCCTCGCGCCCCGGAGGCACGGCCGGCCGCGCCCCCGGGGGCACGGCCGG
>NZ_JAALDT010000143.1:0-5313 GCF_014144995.1 Dietzia sp. DQ11-71
CCCACCCCGATCGGCGCCTGGCGTCGTCGATCCAGCGGTTGGTCCTCTACGCCTCCCACGGAGGGTGCACCTTCCCCGGGTGCACCGCCCCGGCCAGGCGAAGTCAGTTCCACCACGTGAGGGAATGGTCCAGGGGCGGGCCGACGACGGTCGCCAACGGGGCACTCGGCTGTCCCGTCCACCACGGGTTCGTCGGCGACGGCCCCGGAGGGTGGAAAACCGTGGTGAACGCCGCCTCGCCCGGCCTGTGCACGTGGCTGCCTCCCGGCGTCGACAGGCTCACCGATGTGTGACGACCCGCCCCGGACCGGGGTGGGGGATCGGGCCGTCGGGTGTGTACAAGGTGTGCTGCGCCGCCGGCGCTGTCACAATGCCCCCGTGCCCGAATCCCTTCCTCCCGAGTCCGTAGCGTCCGACACCCTCGCGTCCGAACCCCGCGCCTCGGGGTCAGGCGATCCCACCGGGGCCGAGTTGTCCGACTCCGACGTCGCCGCACTCTCGATCCCGTCCCAGTCGGACGGTGCGCCGCTCTCCTCGTCCGCGGTCTACGTCGTGGCCCCCGAGGGCGACACGGGCAAGTCGACCGTCGCGTTGGGACTGCTGCGCATCCTGGCCGGGACCGTCCAGCGGGTCGGGGTGTTCCGCCCCGTCACGGTCGCGCCCCGCCCCGCCGGTCCCGGCGTCGAGGACGAGGAACCGGTACGCGACCCCATCGTGGAGATGCTGCTGCAGCACACCACCGTGGACCTCGACTACGAGGACTGCATCGGCGTGACCAACATGCGCGTGCACTCCGACCGCGACGCCGCCCTGAGCGAGATCGTGCACCGATATGAGGCGGTGGCCCGGCAGTGCGATGTCGTGGTGATCGTCGGCACCGACTACACCGGGGTGCCCAGCCCCACCGAGTTCGACTTCAACGCCACGATCGCCGTGAACCTCGGCGCCCCCGTCTTGCTGGTGCTCCGCGGATCCGACCGCACCCCGGCCGAGATCGGCACCAACGCCCGGCTCACCCTCGAGGAGCTGCGTGTCGAGCACGCCCACCCCGTGGGAGTCGTCGTGAACCGGTGCGATCCCGGCGCGCTGGAGGAGATCCGGGCCGAGCTCGGTTCGCTGGACGTACCGGCCTGGACGCTGCCCTCCCAGTCGCTGCTCACCGCGCCCACGATGGGCGAGCTCATGGAGGCGGTCGACGGCGAGCTCTACTCCGGCGACCCGGCCCTGCTCGACCGCGAGGCGATGGCCGTGATGGTCGGCGGCATGACCGGCGACCGGATCCTGGAGCGACTGGTCGACGGGATGGTCGTCATCGTCCCCGCCGACCGCACCGACGCGGTCCTGGCGATCCTCGCCGCACACGCCGCCGAGGGCTTCCCCTCGCTGGCCGGGATGATCTGGAACGGTGGGGTCAGGCCGAACGCGGCGTTGGACAAGCTCGTCCGCGGGATGCGCTCCACCCTCCCCATCATCTGCACGGGTCACGGCACTTACGACACCGCCCGTCTGGCCGCCGAGACCCGCGGGCGCGTCTTCTCGGGCTCGGGGCGCAAGGTGGAGACCGCGCTCAGCCTGATGGAGAAGCACGTCGACACCGAGGAACTGCTCGCGCCGCTGCGGGTCGACGCGCCCGACGTGATGACGCCGCAGATGTTCGAGCACCAGCTCCTCGAGCGTGCCCGCGCCGACAAGCGCCACATCGTGCTCCCCGAGGGCGACGACGACCGCATCCTGCACGCCGCCGGCCGACTCCTGCGGCGCGACGTGGCCGACCTGACGATCCTCGGTGACCCCGAGGCGATCCGTCGGCGTGCCGACGAGCTGGGCATCGACCTGAGCGGCGCGACACTGCTGGACCCGCGGACGAGCGAGCACGCCGATCGGTTCGCCGATGATTATGTCGAGCTGCGCAAGCACAAGGGCATGACCCCGGACGTGGCCCGTGACCGCATCCTCGACATCTCCTACTTCGCCACGATGATGGTGCACACCGGGCTCGCCGACGGCATGGTCTCCGGCGCAGCCCACACCACCGCGCACACCATCCGCCCCGCCCTGGAGATCATCCGGACCCGCCCCGGCGTGAAGACGGTCTCGAGCGTGTTCCTCATGTGCCTGGCCGACCACGTACTGGCGTTCGGGGACTGCGCGGTGGTGCCCGACCCCACCGCCCAGCAGCTCGCCGACATCGCGGTGTCGTCCGCCGAGACCGCCTCGCGGTTCGGGATCGACCCGCGTGTGGCACTGCTCTCCTACTCCACCGGGGACTCCGGCAGTGGGGCCGACGTCGACAAGGTGCGCGAGGCGACCGCACTCGTGCGGTCGCGGATCGCCGAGGCGACCGAGGGTGATCCGGCTGCCGGCCTCGTCGTGGACGGGCCCCTGCAGTTCGACGCCGCCGTCGACCCCACCGTCGCGACCAAGAAGATGCCCGACTCCCCGGTCGCCGGCCGGGCCACCGTCCTGGTGTTCCCCGACCTCAACACGGGCAACAACACCTACAAGGCCGTACAGCGGACCGCGGGCGCGGTCGCGATCGGCCCGGTCCTCCAGGGGCTGCGCAAGCCGATCAACGACCTGTCCCGCGGTGCGCTCGTGGAGGACATCGTCAACACGGTCGCCATCACCGCAGTCCAGGCGCAGGGCGTCGGAGACCTCCAGGGAAGCGACTCATGACCCGCGTGCTCGTCATCAACTCCGGCTCCTCCTCCCTGAAGCTGCAGATCCTCGACACCGCCGTCGAGGGTGAGTTGGCCTGGGCGCTGGTCGAGCGGATCGGTGAGCCCGTGGGCACGCTGACCGTGCGCCGCAGCGACCTGGCCGGTGCCGGTGCGGAAGAACGCACCGCGGAGGCGGAGTTCCCGGACCACACCGCCGCGCTCGGTCACGTACTGGAGTTGGCGAAGGAGCTGCACGTCCATCCCACCGACCTGGGGGTCGAGGCGATCGGCCACCGTGTGGTCCACGGCGGGCCGGCCTTCCACGAGCCGGTCGAGGTGACGCCGGAGGTGGAGGCCGACATCGAGAAGCTCGAGGTGCTCGCCCCTCTGCACAACCCGGCCAACCTGCGTGGCATCCGGGTGGCCCGCGACCTGCTGCCGGGGCTGCCGCACGTGGCCGTGTTCGACACCGGGTTCTTCCACACCCTGCCCGCCGCCGCCCACACCTATGCCATCGATCGCGAGACGGCACGCGAGTGGGACCTGCGCAGGTACGGCTTCCACGGCACGAGCCACGAGTTCGTCTCCCGCCGCACCGCCGACGTCCTGGGCCGCCCGTACGGCGAGCTCAACCAGATCGTCCTGCACCTGGGCAACGGGGCGTCGGCGTCCGCGATCGAAGGTGGCCGCGCCATGGATACGTCCATGGGTCTGACGCCCCTCGAGGGACTGGTCATGGGTACACGCCCCGGAGACCTCGACCCCGGCCTGATCATCCACCTCATCCGTGACCGCGGCATGTCGCCCGAGGACGTCTCCACCCTGCTCAACCGCCGGTCGGGGCTGGAGGGGCTGTCGGGGGCGCGCGACTTCCGCGAACTCCTGACGCGGGTCGACGATGGCGACGAGGACGCCACGCTGGCCTACGACGTGGTGATCCATCGCCTGCGTCGCTACATCGGCGGTTACTGGGCGGTCCTCGGCGACGTGGACGCGATCACGTTCACGGCAGGGGTGGGGGAGAACGTCGCACGCCTGCGGGCCGATGCGCTGTCGACCATGCGCGGCTGGGGAGTGGAGATCGACGCCGAGGCCAACGAGAACGGCACCGGCGAGCGGGTCATCTCCACCCCCGGCAGTCGCGTGACGGTGCTCGTGGTGCCCACCGACGAGGAACTGGCGATCGCGCGGGCGTGCGACGAGGTGCTGGGCCTGGGAGGATAACCCCGTCCACATTTGCTAAGAACAACTTTAGTTTTAGAGTGCGGGGTGATCCCCGGCATCCGAGCCCGGGCTGGACGAAGTCGGACGATGCCCCACGCCTCACCCTCCTCTCCGGACGACCGGCCCGAGCACGGGCCGCCTCCCGGCCCGACGCAGGGTTGGCCCAGGAGTCGCGGGATCGTGCCGCTCATCCTGGCGGCGGTCGCCACCCTGGTCCTGGGCGGGGCGTCCGTGGCTCAGGAGGTGACGGTGCCGGCCCTCGGTGCCCGCGCCGATCTGGAGTTCTCGCTGGACGGTTCCATCTGGACGGACGCCCCGGATCTCGCTCTCGGTTCGTGGGGTTGCGACCCGGCCGGTGGGCCCGGGGGTTCCGCTCCGCCCGCAAGCCCCGCTCCGCCCGGGGCGAGCGCCAGCATCCCCGACGTGGACCCGTGCGCGATGCTCCCCGGCGAATCCGTCGACCGCACCTATCACGTCCGCAATGCGTCCGACTCCGGCCGCACCGGCCGGTATGCGGTCGGAGTCGGTGACTTCGTGGTGTCGGAGGGCGCCGAGTTCGCGGTGCGGTCGAGCATCACCGGCGCGGCAGTCGCCGACTCGGGGACCGTGATGCTGTACGGCGCGGGTACCGGCCAGGCCGGGGGCTCTCCGGCCCGCGGTGCCACGGTGGCCGCCCTGGAACTGGAGCCGGGGGAGTCGGCGCGCGTGGTGGACGAGGTCTCCGTTCCGCTCGACGTCCGCAACAGTGCGCAGCGGCGGAGTGTCAGTCCGAGGATGTGGGTGTCGTTTTCCGACGTCGACGGCCTCGACCGCGACGGCGACGGCTTGCCCGACACCACCGAGGACCTGCTCGGCACCGATTCGTCCGACGCGCTCAACCGACTGCCCGACGTGACCGTGGGACAGGAGTACGGGCCCGAACGGTTCCTCCCGACCCCGCCCGAGGGCACCGTGCTCGACGTGGTCACCGACACGCTGCCGCGCGGCATGCGACTCGAGGACGGGGCCCTGACCGGTACTCTCACCCGCGCCGGTACCTTCGACATCTCGTTCTCGGTCACCATGCCCGGAGGGGCCACCTACACCTCTGTGCGACGCGTGGTGGTCCACCCCGCCTCCGGCGGCGGTTCGACGGACCTGCCGGACGTCGTCTGGCCGGTCATCGTCGGGGGCGTCATCGGTGTGGTGATCGGTGTCGTCGGCCCCGCCCTGGGCTCCCTGGCCGGTTCGCTCGGTGGGTCGTCCGACTCGTCCGGTTCATCCGGTTCAGGTGGCCCCGGTGGTCCCGGTGGCCCCGGTGGCCCCGGTAGCTCCGCCGGTTCGGACTCGCTGGCGGGCACCACCGTCGCCACCGCCTCTGCCCCCACCGCCCCCGCGACCGCGGCCACCACGCCTGACGCGGACCCCGCCACCGACGAGGGTGGCGCCA
>NZ_JAALDT010000144.1:0-1468 GCF_014144995.1 Dietzia sp. DQ11-71
CAGGGGCACCACGTGGCCGGGCCGGGTGAAGTCGCCGGGCACGGTGTCGTCGGCGGCGAGCAGCCTCGCGGTGCGGGCGCGGTCGGCGGCCGAGATGCCGGTGGAGACCCCCGTGCGCGCGTCGACCGTCACGGTGTACGCGGTGTCGTGGCGGTCCTCGTTGATGGCGCGCATGGGCGGCAGGTCCAGCCGAAGGCAGTCCTCCGCCTCGAGCGCGACGCACACGTAACCGGAGGAGTACCGCACGAGGAAGCCCATCAGCTCGGGCGTCGCGAGTTCGGCGGCGAAGATCAGGTCGCCCTCGTTCTCGCGGTCCTCACTGTCCACCACCACGACGGCCCGTCCCGCCGCGATGTCGGCGATGGCTCGCTCGATGCCGTCAAAGGTGGTCACTGCTGCGGGTTCTCCTAGGTCTGGCGTGCCCGAGCGGAGGCCGCGGGCGCGGGTTCAAGTATGGCGCATCGGGTCAGTGGGACCCCCCACCGCGTCCGCCCAGCAGCCTCTCGACGTACTTGGCCAGCACGTCGACCTCCAGGTTGACGGGGTCGCCCGCGCCCAGTCCCCCGAGGATCGTGTCGGCGAGCGTCGTGGGGATGAGGGACACCTCGAACCACGGCTCCGGCTCGTCCGCGGCACTGACCGCCGAGACCGTCAGCGAGGTCCCGGAGACGGTGATCGACCCCTTCTCGACCACGTACCGGGCGAGGTCACCCGGCAGCGAGATGCGCACGACGTGCCAGTGCTCGTGCTCGTCGCGGCTGATCACGTGGCCTGTGCCGTCGACGTGGCCCTGGACGATGTGACCGCCGAACCGGGCGTCCGCGCGCATGGCGCGTTCCAGGTTGACGGGGTCGCCCGGTGACAGTGCACCGAGTGCGGTCCGGTCGAGCGACTCGGCCATCACGTCCACGTCGAAGTACTCCCCCGGCTCCCAGCCGGTGACGGTCAGGCACACCCCGTTGACGGCGATCGAGTCACCGTGGTGGGCGTCCGAGGTGACCAGGGGCCCCCGTATGCGCAGGCGCGCGGAGTCGCCGGTCGTCTCGACCGAGTCGAGGGTTCCGAGCTCCTCCACGATTCCGGTGAACATCAGCGGGGTCCTCTCGTCGGTGCGGTCGGCGTGGTCGCGGTGGCGGGTCGTGTCAGGCCGGGTCGTGTCAAGCGCAGGTGGACGTCGTCGCCCAGGACGGTGGTCCCGCGGATCCGGAAACCGTGGGCGGCCGCGAGCGTGTCCACCCCGGCTCCGGAGACCGCCGACCGCCCGGCGCCGAGCACCAGGGGCGCGAGGTACGCGTCGATCTCGTCGACGAGTCCGGCGGCGAGGAACGCCCCCGCCAGCCTGGGGCCGCCCTCGACGAGGACGTGGGAGACCTCGCCGAGAAGTCCCAGCGCCTCGGCGGGATCGCGGGTGGCCAGGTGTCGGAACCGGCCGTCGGTGCCGCGCACCGTCGCGTCCGCGGGCACGGGG
>NZ_JAALDT010000145.1:0-39356 GCF_014144995.1 Dietzia sp. DQ11-71
AGCGGACTCGGCGTCCCGGGGTGGCCGCTGGGGCCTTCCGTGGCGGCAACGTGGCCGGACACGGATCTTTCGTCTGAGGGGGATCCTCGTGAGGGGAGAACCGCTCGATAGTGGGGATCCCTGTACGCCACTCGCCGATCGGCCTGTCCCACCGAGTCCGATCCACACCACACCGACCTAGTGCGGAGGGTGCTGCGAGGATTGACTCGGAATGCTGGGACGACCGGGCGCCCGTGGCTGGGTGCAAGCATACTACTCTGTGGCCGATCGCGCGCAGGTCCCCCTTCCGCGAGTCGCGACTGGCGCTCACCGCGTCGGATGCGGGCGGTAACGTACAGCACACGACAAGGGCCACACGACCCCGGAGGTGACCGTGCTCGGAACGATGCTGGACACGCCGCTGCTCGTGTCCCGGATCCTCGAGCACGCGGCGGAACGACACGGTGGGTCCACTGTCACCGGATTCGTCGGCGACCTGGAACCCCGTCCGGTGCGATACGACGTGCTGGCCTCCCGCGCGGCCGCCACCGCGCACGCCCTCGCCGGGCTCGGGGTACGACCCGGCGATGTGGTGGGCATCCTGTCCGGCAGCCGCACCGAGGTCGTCGAGGCGATGTTCGCCCTCCCCGCGATGGGCGCGGTCGCCCTCCCGGTGAACGTCCTCCGCTCGCGGGAGTTCATGCTCTCCGTCCTGAGCGACAACCGGGTGGCGGTCGTACTCGTCGACCCGGAGCTGCTCTCCTCGGCACTCCCGGTGGCCGCGCAGCTCGATTCGCTGCGCCACCTCGTCGTCGTCGACGGTCAGGTACCCCCAGACCTCGGCGAGCTCGATGCCGACGTCCACGCCCTCGAGACCCTCCTCGACGGCCAACCCACCACCTACCCGTGGCCCGACCTCGATGAACGCTCCGCCGCGGCGATCGCCTACACCTCCGGCACCACCGGCGCGTCCAAGGGCGTCGCCTACACCCACCGGTCCATCTGGCTGCACTCCATGCAGATGTCCATGGCCGAGAGCGCGGCCCTGCGCAGCGGCGACACCGTCCTGACCACCGTGCCGATGTACCACGTCATGTCCTGGGGGCTGCCGTACGCCGCCTTCATGACCGGCGCCGGCCTCATCACCGCGCGACCACGGCCCGGCCGGGTGCTCACCACCGGCCACGACATGGCCGACCTGCTGCGCACATACAGGCCGAGCAAGATGGCCACCACACCGGCCACCCTCCAACGGCTACTCCGGCGGCTGGAGAACAATCCGCAGTCGATCGCACATCTCAGCGAGGTCCTCGTCGGCGGATCGCCCGTCCCCGAGGCCCTGTTCGACGCGTTCGTCGAGCGCCACGGGGTCACGATCATGCAGGCCTACGGACTCACCGAGTCCAGCCCCATCGCGTCGTTCGCGCGCCCGGACCCCCACTCCTCCGCGACCCGGCGACGCGCACAAATGCTCGGTCAGGGACGGTTCCCCGCCGGAGTGAAGGCACGCATCGTGGACGGCGGCCGGGTCCAGCACAACGACGGGTGGTCCGTCGGCGAACTCCAGATCCGCGGCCCGTGGGTGACGGCCCGCTACCTCGGCGACGAGGCCTCCGATCGCTTCGTCGACGGATGGCTACGCACCGGGGACGTGGCCAGCATCTCCCCCAAGGGCTACCTCGACGTGGTGGACCGGGTCGACGACATCATCGCCTCCGGCGGTGAACTGATCTCGACGGTCGAACTCGAACACGCGGTCCTGCTCGACGACCGGGTCGCGGAGGTGGCCGTGGTCGGTGTCCCGGACGAACGCTGGGGCAACCGGCCGCTCGTCCTGGTCCAGCTCAAGACCGGGGCGACCGCGTCCGCCCGCGCCCTCTGGGAGGGTCTCGAGGGCGTCGTGGAGAACTGGAAGCGCCCGGATCACTGGGCTTTCGTCGACCACATCCCGCAGACCACGGTCGGAAAGTTCGACAAGATCAGGATCCGGGCGCGCCACGCCGCGGGCGACTACGAGATCACGACGATCGCCCCGGAGGCGTCCGACTGAATCCCTCCGACGGGGTCTCGAAGGGACGCTCTACCGATCGGACGGGGCGTCGCCCGACCGGGTGTCAGTCTCCGGCCACGACCCGGGCACCGTCCGCGATCTGCAGGTCCAGCACCGTCCATCCCTGCGCCTCGGCATCGGCGCGCAGGTCGGTCGGCAACCCGTCGGTGCCCAACACCAGCACGGTCGGGCCGGCGCCGGAGACCGTCGCCGCGAGACCCCGCTCACGCAGTCTGGTGACCCACTCGGTGGTGCCGACCAGGGCCGGGGCCCGGTAGGACTGGTGGAGCCGATCCTCGGTCGCGGCCAGCAGGAACTCCGGATGGGCCGCGAGCGCGACCGACATCAGCGCGGCGCGGCTCGCGTTGAAGGCCGCGTCCTCGTGCGGGACGGTGGCCGGGAGCAGGCCGCGGGTCTGCGCGGTCGACGACGTCTCGGACGGCACCAGAACGGTGGCGACGATCGAGGGATCCACCTCCATGCGGACCGCACGGTAGTGCACGCCGGTCGCCGAGCGCTCCGTCCACGACACCACGACCCCGCCGAGGACACTGGCCGCCGCGTTGTCCGGGTGGCCCTCGAACTCGCTCGAGAGCTGGACCAGGTGGTCGTTCGTCAGCACCCCGCCCATCAGACCGTTCGCCGCGACCAGTCCGCCGACCGCGGCGGACGCCGACGACCCGAGACCGCGGGAGTGCGGGATCGCGTTCCGGCAGGAGATCCGTACGCCCGGCACACCCACACCACCGGCACGCAGCCCGGCCTCGACGGCCTTGGCCACCAGGTGCGAGGCGTCCTCGGGAACCTGACCGGCGCCCTCCCCCGACACCTCCAGCTCGAGGCCGGAGTCGATCGTGGTCACCGTGATCGTGTCGTACAGCCCCAGGGCCACCCCGAGCGCGTCGAAACCCGGCCCGAGGTTCGCGCTGGACGCCGGTACCTCGATCGTGACCGTGCGCCCGACCGGCAGGATGTGCCCACCCGAGCTGCCGAAGACCTCCGGGCCGGGACCGCTCACCTCGCTCACTGCAGGCCGAGGGCGCCGGCGACGGCCGACGGATCCACCGGGATGGCCTCGACCTCGGGCATCCCCAGCAGGGCGGTGTCGGGGTCCTTGAGTCCGTTGCCGGTCACGGTGCACACGATGGTCTGTCCCGCCTCCAGCTCACCGCCCGCGTGCGCGTCGAGCAACCCCGCCACCGAGGCCGCGGAGGCGGGCTCGACATAAACGGCATCCTTGCCTGCGACCATGCGGTACGCCTCGAGGATCTGCTCGTCGGTGCGCTTGCGGAACGTCCCCCCGGACTCGTCGCGGGCGGTCACCGCGCCGTCCCACGACGCCGGGGAGCCGATCCGGATGGCGGTGGCGATGGTCTCGGGGTTCTTGACCGGGGCGCCGTCGACCAGCGGTGCGGCGCCGGCGGCCTGCACACCCATCATCCGCGGGCGGGACGAGATGATCCCGTCGGCGTGGTACTCGGTGTAACCCTTCCAGTACGCGGTGATGTTGCCCGCGTTGCCGACGGGTAGGAAGTGCAGGTCGGGGGCGCGCCCGAGAACATCGACGATCTCGAACGCCGCCGTCTTCTGTCCCTCGATCCGGACCGGGTTGACCGAGTTGACCAACCCGATCTCGGCGTAGGTGGCGGTGGTCTTGCGGGCCAACTCCAGGCAGTCGTCGAAGTTGCCGTCGACCTGGATGATGGTGGCCCCGTGCATCACGGCCTGGGCGAGCTTGCCGGCGGCGATCTTGCCCTGCGGGATGAGCACGGCGCACTCCATCCCGGCACGGGTGGCATAGGCGGCCGCCGATGCGGACGTGTTGCCAGTCGACGCGCAGAGGACGGCCTTCTGGCCGCGAGCCTTGGCATCCGTCACCGCCATCGTCATGCCCCGGTCCTTGAAGGATCCGGTCGGGTTGAGGCCCTCGACCTTGAGGTACACCTCGCAACCCGTCACGGCGGACAGGTGGGTCGCGCGAATGAGCGGGGTCCCGCCCTCGTAGAGCGTCACCGGCTCCCAGTCGTCCCCGATCGGGAGTCGGTCGCGGTAGGCCTCGATGAGGCCGGGCCACCGGCTGTGCACGGGCTGGTGGGTGTTGCTCATTCGGTGTCCACTCCCTCGAGACGGATGACGCTGGTGATGGCCGTGACGGCGTCCTGATCCGACAGTGCTGCCACGGTGTCGGAGAGCGCGCGCTCCGACGCCCGGTGGGTCAGGACGGTGAGCTCCGCGGAGGGCTCGACATCGTCGAGCTCGGTCTCCGGCAGTTCGACCTCGGTCTGTCGCACCTGTGCGATGGAGACGCCGTGCCGCGAGAACTCGGCGGCGACGAGGGCGAGCACGCCCGGCTTGTCGGCGACCCGCATGCGCACGTGATAGCGCGTCGAGATCTCGTCCATGGAGGCGACCGGAAGAGCGGCGTACGTCGACTCCCCCGGGGCGCGACCCGCACCGACCTTGTTGCGGGCGGCGGCGACCATGTCGCCCAGGACCGCGGAGGCGGTCGGGGAACCTCCCGCACCCTGACCGTAGAACATGAGTCGACCGGCGGCCTCCGCCTCGACGACGACGGCGTTGAACGCCCCGTTCACCGTCGCGAGCGGGTGGGTGTTGGGCAGCAGCGCCGGGTACACGCGCGCCGACACGGCCTCGGACCCGTCCGACTGGGTGAGCTTCTCGCAGATGGCGAGCAGCTTGATGGTGCAGTCCATGTCGCGGGCCGACTCGAAGTCGTCCGGCGAGATCCGCGAGATGCCCTCGCGGTAGACATCCCCGGCGGTGACGCGGCTGTGGAACGCGATCGACGCGAGGATGGCGGCCTTGGCGGCCGCGTCATACCCCTCGACATCGGCCGTGGGGTCGGCCTCGGCGTACCCGAGACGGGAGGCCTCCGCGAGGGTCTCCGAGTAGTCGGCCCCGGTCGAACCCATCTCCGACAGGATGTAGTTGGTGGTGCCGTTGACGATCCCCAGCACGCGCTCCACCTGGTCTCCGGCCATCGATCGGCGCAGCGGGCCGATCACCGGGATAGCACCGGCCACGGCCGCCTCGAAGTACAGATCGGTGTGCGTGGAGTCGGCCACCGCCGCCAGTTCGTCCGTGTACTCCGCGAGCAGCGCCTTGTTGGCGGTCACCACGGCCTTGCCGTGACGCAGCGCCTCGAGGAGGAGCGGACGCGGCACGTCGATGCCGCCCATGAGCTCGACGACGACGTCGACGTCGTCGCGCGCGACCAACGACGACGGGTCCGCGGTGAGCAGGTCCGGATCGAGCCCGCGATCCTTGGTGAGATCGCGCACCGCCACGCCGCGGAGGGCCAGGGGCGCGCCGATGCGGGCCGCCAGTGCGTCGGCGTTCTCGGTCATGTAGCGGATGACCTCGGATCCGACGGTGCCCATCCCGAGCACCGCCACCCCCACGGGTCGCACGCCTGACGCGCTTGCGTCGCTCACTGTCCCACCTCCAGGCTCGTCAGATCGTCCAGGGTCTCACGGCGCAGCACCAATCGTGCCCGCCCGTCGCGCACCGCCACCACGGCGGGTCGCCCGATCATGTTGTATCGGCTCGACATGGAGTAGCAGTATGCGCCCGTGGCCGCGACGGCCACCAGGTCACCGCCACCCACGTCCTCCGGCATCCACAGGTCGCGCACCACCACGTCGCCGCTTTCGCAGTGTTTGCCGACCAGCCTGGACACCACTGGCTCGGCGTCTGACGAGCGTCCCACCAGCCGGGCGTCGTAGACGGCGTCGTACAGGGCCGTGCGGATGTTGTCACTCATCCCACCGTCGACACTGATGTAGCGCCGGTTCTCCCCGCCCGCGAGCTCGACGTCCTTGACCACGCCCACCTCGTACAGCGTGACCGTGCCCGGGCCGGCGATGGCACGACCGGGCTCGACGACCAGCGTCGGCGGGACGAGCCCGGCATGCCGGGCGAAACCCTCGACGATCTCCCGCAGGGACGCCGCCAACTGGGCCACCGGCGGCGGATCGTCCGACGAGACGTAGCTGATGCCGAGACCGCCGCCGAGATCGAGGTGGTCGAGCTGAGCTGTCCGCTCGGCGCCGAACTCGTCGACGATCTCGCGCAGCAGTCCGATCACCCGTCGCGCCGCGAGTTCGAACCCGTCGATGTCGAAGATCTGGGACCCGATGTGACTGTGCAGCCCGGTCAGCCGGATGTTCGGCGCGTCGAACACCGCGCGGACGGCCTGCATCGCCGCACCGCCCGCGAGCGAGAAGCCGAACTTCTGGTCCTCGTGGGCGGTCGCGATGAACTCGTGGGTGTGGGCCTCGACGCCGACCGTGACCCGGATGAACACGTCCTGGACGACGCCCTCCTCACCGGCGATCCGGTCGAGCATCTTGATCTCCGACATCGCGTCAATCACGACGTGGGCGACGCCACTGCGGACGGCCAGGCGCAGCTCGTCCGCCGACTTGTTGTTCCCGTGGACGGTGATCCGTTCGGGCGGGAACCCGGCCCTCAGCGCGATCGCGAGCTCGCCGCCCGAGGCGACGTCCAGCCCCAGCCCCTCCTCGGCGACCCAGCGAGCGGTCTCCGTGGTCAGGAACGCCTTGGATGCGTAGTGCACGCGGTCCGCGCCGCCGAACGCTTCCGCCATCTCGCGGCACCGGGAGCGGAAATCGTCCTCGTCGATCACGAACAGCGGCGTACCGAACTCCGCGGCGAGCTCGCCCGCGGTGACACCCGCGAACTCCACGACTCCGTCGTCGCGCCGGTCGGCACCGCGTGGCCACACGGAGGGCGCCAGTGCCATGATGTCGTTCGCGTCGGCGGGCCGCTCACCGATCCCCGGCGCGTGCGGGACCTCGTGCCGGGCCCCGGCGGGGTGGGCGCTCACATCTTCTCCGGTGCGCTGACGCCGATCAGGCGGAGGCCGTTCGCGAGGGTCTGTCGGGTGGCCGTACTCAACGCGAACCGGGCGGCGTGCAGCTGGCCCGGCTCCTCGTCACCCATCGGCAGCACACGACAGGTGTCGTAGAAGCGGTGATAGGCGGCGGCCAACTCCTCGAGGTAGCGCGCGATACGGTGGGGCTCGCGCAGGTCCGCGGCGCTGGCGACGACCCGGGGGAATTCACCGATGGTGCGGATGAGCGCACCCTCCCGGTCCTCGGTGAGCAGCGCCAGGTCCGCACCCTCGGGGGTGACCCCCAGATCGGCGGCGTTGCGCGCCAGGGAGCACAGACGGGCGTGCGCGTACTGCACGTAGAAGACGGGGTTGTCGTTCGTCGCCGACGTCCACAGCGCCAGGTCGATGTCCATCGTCTGGTCGACCGAGGACCGGATCAGCGCGTACCGCGCGGCATCGACGCCGATGGCGTCGACGAGGTCGTCGAGCGTGATGACGGTTCCCGCCCGCTTGCTCATCTTGACCGGGGCGCCGTCCCTGACGAGGCTGACCATCTGACCGATGAGCACCTCGATCGTCGCCGGGTCATCGCCCAGGGCCGCTGCGGCGGCCTTGAGCCGGGCGATGTACCCGTGGTGGTCGGCTCCCAACATGTAGATGCACAGGTCGAAGCCGCGTTCGCGCTTGTCCAGGAAGTAGGCGATGTCACCGGCGATGTAGGCGGCGTCGCCGTCGGACTTGAGAACCACGCGGTCCTTGTCGTCACCGAACGCGGTGGACCGGAGCCACCAGGCTCCCTCGGACTCGTAGAGGTTCCCGTTGCCCTTGAGCGTCTCGATCGCGCGGTCCACCGCACCGGAGGTGAACATCGAGTTCTCGTGGGTGTAGACGTCGAAGACGGTTCCGAACTCGGCCAGCGAGTTCTTGATGTGGCTGAACATCAGGTCCACGCCGACCGCTCGGAACGTCTCGAGGGCCTCGGACTCCGGCTGCTCCAGCACGTCCGGGTGCTCGGCGACCACGTTCGACGCGATGTCCTGGATGTACGCCCCCGCGTAGCCGTCCTCGGGGGTCGCCTCGCCGCGAGCAGCCGCGGCCAGCGAACGGCTGAAGCGGTCGATCTGCGCACCGTGGTCGTTGAAGTAGTACTCACGCGTGACCGCTGCGCCGGAGGCCTCGAGCACACGACCGAGGGCGTCACCGACCGCCGCCCAGCGTGTTCCGCCCAGGTGGATGGGCCCGGTGGGGTTCGCGGAGACGAACTCCAGGTTCACCCGGCGGCCGGCCATCGCGTCCCCGTTGCCGTACTCCTCGCCCGCGGAGAGCACGGTGGCGACGAGCGAGCCCTGGGCCCCGGAATCGAGACGGATGTTGAGGAACCCCGGTCCCGCGATCTCGGCCGAGGCCACGCCCGGGTCGGCCACCAGCGCGGTCGCGAGATCCTGCGCCAGTTCGCGAGGGGCCGACCCCACCTTCTTGGCCAGTTGGAGAGCGATGTTCGTCGCGTAGTCCCCGTGCTCGGGGTTGCGCGGCCGCTCCACCGTCACCGACTCCGGAACGACCGACGTGTCGGCCCCGCGGTCGGCGAGAACGGAGATGAGGGCGGCGCGGATGACGGCGGCGAGATCGGCGGGAGTCACGTCTTCCTATCCTAGGTGTCGGCACGTCGCGGGGGGAATCGGACGTCTGTCCGGGCGACCCGTCCGAGCCCCGACGGGCCCGATGCGGCCCTGCCCGACCGCCGGTGCTACGATCAATCTCGCTGTTCGAGCGATCCCCGCCAGTGCGGGGTGTCCGCTGGAGCGGCCTCCGGCCCGTGAGGGTCGGTATCCCGCCCTCGTAGCTCAGGGGATAGAGCGTTGGTTTCCGGTACCAAAGGTCAGGGGTTCGATTCCCTTCGGGGGCACAAGCAAAACGAGAAGGGCCCGGGCGGTTGCCCGGGCCCTTCTCGTCTCTCCCGCTCCGCGTCAGGTGGGCCGGGTGATTCCGTCCACCTCACCGATGCGGTCGACGACTCGCTCGTAGATGTCGGTGAGTGCGAGTACCTCGTGCTCGGAGAGCACGTCGATGAACAACTCCCGGACCTTCTCGACGTGCTTGGGGGCCACTGACGCGATCGCCTGGGCGCCCGCCTCGGTGAGGGTGACGACGGTCCCGCGACCGTCCTCCGCGCATTCTCCCTTGGCCACCAGGCCGCGCCCCTCCATACGCCGGACCTGGTGAGAGACCCGGCTGCGGTCCCAGCCGAGTGCGGCGCCGAGTTCCCTCGCCCGGAGTCCCCGGTTGTCGGCCTCACTGAGGCTCACCAGAACCGAGTAATCGGATTGAGACATCGAGGCGTCCCGCTGGAGTTGGCGCTCCATGGCGAGTTCGAGCAGTTGGTTCACATCGCGGTACCGGCGCCACATGCGCTGCTCGTCATCGCTCAACCAGCGTGTCTCCGTCATGGGGCTATTACAGCACGACGACCCACTCGACATTCCTCCACCACCGCTCCGGGGCGCCCGCCGCCGTCAACGGCGTTCACTCGCGATCGGCGCAAGACCTCTGCATGACGTGGGTGTGTGCGCCCCCGATACCCGCAAACCGGGCGCGGTCGCACGTGAGCACGATGACCTGTGACGTCGCCGCAGCCGCGGCGATGACCGCTCCCATGGTGAGTCGGCGAGAGGGATCCGTATAGCCCATGGTGTCGTCGAGGAAAACGGGGACGCCGTCGTCACCGACGAGTCGCGCACAGGCGATCCGGACGATCACCGCCAACTGCTCCCTGGCGCCCCCGGACAGCGATTCGTAGTCGACGGTCACATCCCCTACCCGCCTGGACAGGATGGTCAGATCCTCGCCGAGCCTCACGTCGAAGTGACGCCCGTACACGAGGGAACCGAGTTCGACGACCGCCCTGTGGAACGGGGCCTGGTACGCGAGCAGAGCCTCCGATCGACGCGCCGCGAGTGTGCGGTGGAGCAGGTCCGCCGCACGGGCTCGGCGCCACAGCGCTGCGTTCTCCCTCTCCGCCGCCTCGAGTTCGCGCTCGGCGGAAGCGACCCCCTCGAGCCGGCCCTGGTCGCCGATCGCGTTGACCCGGCCCATCGACGTGGCGACGGCAGCAGCCGATTCGCGTTCCTCGGCGGCCAGTGAGAACAGTGAGGCCCGGGCGTTGTCCAGCAGACCGGGCGGCGCGTCGGCGAGCGCCTCGTCCAATTCCGCCTTCGCCTCCCGTGCCTTCCCACGGGCGGTCTCTGCCCGGAGGCGCGCCTCCCCCGCCCTCTCCTCGAGGCTGAGATCCGGGGCGGCGTCACGCGCGGCCGACAGCGCCTCCCCGCACTCACCGTGCCGGCCGGCCGCCTCGTCTGCCAGTGCGATACGGGTCGCGTACTCGGTGCGGAGTGTTTCGGCCTCGGCGGATGCGGCGCGATCCTCCGCCCTGCAGCGGACGACCGATTCCTCCGCGGCGGCGTACTCGGTCTCCGGATCGCCCTCCCCCTCCGCGACGGCCCCGCCTTCCCGCCCCTCCGCGACCTGGCCGGACGGCACGGTCCCGGCCGGGACCCGTGAGCGCAGGTCGTCCCGCCTCGCGGTGAGATCATCCGCCGTCTCGCCGCCGAGGAGGTCCGATCGCCGTCGACGCAGTGCCTCGATCTCGGCACGCAGGGCGCCCGCCCGCCGGGAGCGTTCCTCCGCCTCCGTGGGGTTCTCCACACCGAGCTCCGCGAGAAGGTGGTCCAGCCGGAGGCGAGCGGACTGCTCGTCCCGTCGGACGGAGTCCGTGTCACCCGCGGGGACGACAGTCAGCGAGACCGTCCCGACCTCGAAGACGGTGTCCTCCACGATCTCGTGCGTCCACCCCGCAGAGGCGTCGAGTCCCTCCCCTCCGACCCGGAACTCGCCCTCACCGGTGATCTCCACCCGGGGAGCACTGGCTGCGGACCGGATGACGGCCTCCCGCAGCGTCTCGTCCGCGCGGCGGATGGCGTCGACCGAGTCATCGGCGACGTCGACCGCGGCGAGCTCCGCCTCCTTGCGGCGCAGCTCGTCCCCCACCTCTGTCAGGATCCCGAGGAGTCGTTCCAGGTGCTCGAGGTCCGCACGCCTGCGGTCGCCCTCCTCGACCGCGCGTGCGGCATCGAGGCGGGTGCGGGCCCGGATCACTCGCTTCTCCGCCGCCTCCAGTTCGGCCCTCGCCCGACGGGCCCGCTGCTGGGCGGGTTCCAGCCTCTCGGCCGCGGTGGCGGCGGCCGCCCGCAGATCGGTCTCCCTCCGCTGTTCGGTCATCGCCCTGTCGATGAGTTCCCGACGCTCCCGTTGCTCGCGCAGCGCGGCGTCATGCGCGGCCACCGCCCGGTCGACCTCGGCATCGGCGGATGCGCTGACCCCTCTGAGGTCCGCGACTGCCCGGCCCGCGGCCTCGAGACGCCCGACTTCCTTCTCGAGCGTGGCGAGCGAGTCGAGTCGCGCGCGATGGACTGCGGACCGGGCTTCGTAGTCCGCGACCGCCGCGTCGAGTTCCGAGTGCCGGGCCCGTGCCTCGGAGAGCGCCGCACGTGCCTCGGTGAGCCGGGACTCCGACCGCGCCAGGTCACCGGTCGGCTCGCCCCGCCGCGCAGTGAGATAGCGATTGCGTTCCTCCGCGACGCGCTCGACCAGCGAGTCGTCGCCGGCCGGGTCCTCACCGCCCGCCGCGGCGTCCAACGCGCGGCGGAGAGAGTCCATCCCCTTGGCCGCGTCGACCTGGCCCAGAGGTTCGTCCTGGGCTATGCGCAGGGCGCGCCACAGTGACCTGTCGACCTGACGGTCCAACAGGTCGCGGACGAAGTCGTGGGCGTCGTCTCCGGCCATCGCCGTGCGTGCCGATCCCGGGAACTCGAGGGAGGTGCGTTTGCCGCGGACGAACTCCTTGCGGTAGCGCATCCGTTCGCCGTCGACGGAGAACTCGGCCTCCACCACCACGGGGACGTCCCTGCCGACAGGGCTGGCGGCCTTGATCTCGGCACGCCCGGACGAGGCCTTGTGCTCGAGCAGCATCTCGAGGGCGTCCATGAGGCTGGTCTTCCCCGACTCGTTGGGGCCCTCGATCACCAGCACCCCACGTGGGGGCAGGTCGACCTCTTCGCGCACCACCCCGCGGAAGTCCTCGATCGTCAACCGGTGCAGGATCATCGCGTTCCCCCGTCCACGAGCCGGTACAGCAAGCTCAGGGCGTGCCCGGCATCCTCGGCGTCCACCCCGCCGGTGGCCGCCATGTCGACGAGGTCCGCGACCGCGCGACCCGCGTACCCGTCCACGAGATCCGTGAAGTCCGAGTCCTCCGCGCGGACCACGAGGTGGGTGCGTGACTGGCGCAGGTACGCGGAGGCGAACACCGCGTCCCAGGTCTCCAGGAGCGCATCGATCCGCGCGCGCAGGGCCACCCCGACGGTGCCGGTCAGCCCCAGTTTCAGCACGGTGCGCGGCTTGTCCTGCACCGCCTCGATCCGCTCGGCGAGGGAGTCGAGGTCCCCGTCCGTATCGATCTCCGCGTCCACCGCCAGGAAGGACCACCGGCCCGTCGCCAGCGGGGTGACCTCGCACGCTCGCCTCTCCCCCGACGGACCTCTCCCACCGAGCTCGACCAGCAGGACGTTGCCGGAGTCCTTCTCCACGTCGTCGAAGTCCGTGGTCTCCGGACTCCCCGAGAACCAGATGCGCCCGCCGGAGCCCACGCGGGTGACCGAGTGCCTGTCCCCGAGCGCCACGTAGTCCAGGCGGCGGGACTCGATCGCCTCCTCGAGCGAAGCCACGGCGATCGCCTCCACCGACGGGGAGTGCCCGCCGTAGATCTCGTCGGTACCCCCGTGCGCCACGAGGACCCGCACGGAGTCAGTGGGTTCGAGAGACGCCAGAAGCGCCGGTAACCGCGAGGGGTCCGGGCGCTTGGACGTCCACGGGACGCCGACCACCTCGACGCCGGGGACGATCTCGACCGGGCCCGAACCGTCGAGGACCACGACGGCCCCGCCCTCGAGCGCCGGGGAGAAGTCCCTGCACCGGAACACCGAGGACACGTCCAGTGGATCGTGATTGCCCGGCAGCACCAGCACCGGCACCGGGAATGCGGACAGGGCCTCGACCGCGCGGAGTACCACCGACCGGGGTACCGCGTTGTCCTCGAACACGTCGCCCGCGACCACCACGAACTGTGCCCCGTGTCGCTCCGCCAACCCACCGAGTGCCTCCACGGCCGCGAGCCTGTCCGCCGTGAAGACGGCCTGGGACTCGTCTCCGAGGAACCGCCGGGTCATACCGAGCTGCCAATCGGCTGAGTGGAGGAATCGGATGGCGTCGCCGTCCCGTGGGTTGGTCATGGCCGCATCGTAGGACGCGGGTCCGACAGGCTACGCATCGGCGGCCCGCCTCACCGCGGTCGGTACCGGCCGAACGCGTCGAGGAAGTCCTCGAGGTCCGCCACCACCCGGAGTTGCTCGAGCGCGTCGTTGGTCGCCGCCGCGGCGAGCCTGCGGGTGACGGGCGCGTCCAGCAGGTCCTCGAGACCGGCCGGTCCGGGTGACGGCGACGCCGGCAGGATCGGCTCACCACCCCACAGCGCCTCCTCCACGTCGAAGGACACCTCGTCGTCGTCCCCTCCGCCCCGGAGGACGGCGCCGAGTTGCTCGGGTCGCAGACCCCTGAGCTCGAACAACACCTCCGGCCGGGAGTCCCACCACTCGACCATGATGTAGGCGGCCGCCAGCACGTGTCGGCAGGGGCCGGGTTGCACCGGACAGTGGCAGGTGAACGCGGTTGCCCCGTGCACCGCGGGCAGGAGGAGGAACCCGACGGTGTCGGAGAAGTCCCCGGCCAGGGCGCCGAGCACGCCCCGTTCCTCCCGCCTGAGGGCGGTGCGCAGGGCGTCGGAGTCGGTGTCGTCAAGCGGGGCGAACGTGAACTCCACTGTGAAGGGTTCCGGTCTGCTCCCGTCGACGTCGATCCGGACCGACCGGCCCGAGTGGTGCAGGGAGAGGACCTTGTCCTTGCGGGCGTCCTGTCGGGCCATGTGGGCGTCACCCCGGGAGACCCCGGATTCGATGTCACTCGCCCAGCGTCTGCTCCACATGTGTGCGCCGAACTGCCCGGCCCGGGACCTCGCCCGGATGCCCGCTTCGCCGCTCACGGTTCGTCCCGCCCCACGTCGGTGAACTCGACGAGTGCCGCCAGGTCCGCGTCCGCGAGCTCGGTCAGCGCGCCTGCCAACGGTCCCAGCGTCAACTCCGCGAGGTCCCGCTTGGCTTCGAGGAGTTCGTCGATACGGTCCTCGACCGTGCCCGGTGCGACGAGCGTGCGCACCTGGACCACCCGGGTCTGGCCGATGCGGTGGACCCGGTCGGTGGCCTGGTTCTCCACCGCCGGGTTCCACCAGCGATCCAGGTGTACGACGTGGTTGGCCTCGGTGAGGGTCAGTCCGGTCCCTCCCGCGCGTAGCGACGCGAGCATCACCGGTGGGCCGTGCGATGCCTGGAACTCCTCGACCATCTGAGCCCGTCCGGCCGCGGTGACCCCGCCGTGCAGGAACGGCACGGCGGTGGCGGCCCGACGCTCGAGTAGGGGCAGGATCAGATCGCCGAACGCCCGGTACTGGGTGAACAGCAGCACCTTCTCCCCCGCGTCGAGGATCTCGCTGAGGACCTCGTCCAGTGCGGCGAGTTTGCCCGAACGGTGGCGGCCGCCGCGCAGGAGTGCGGACCCGTCCCCGAGGTAGTGGGCGGGGTGGTTGCACACCTGCTTCAGGGCTGTGAGCCCCGAGAGGATGGCGCCCTTGCGGGCGGCCCCCTCGGACTCCTTGACCTGTTCCATCATGTCCTCGACGACCGCCCGGTACAGGGTCGCCTGCTCACGGGTCAGGGGCGAATCGACCCTGATGTGTTGCTTGTCCGGGAGATCGGCGACCACGCGGGGGTCGGATTTGAGGCGGCGCAGCACGAACGGTGCGGCGAGTGCCCGGAGCCTCGATGCCGCGGCCTCGTCGCGGTGGGACTCGATGGGGATCGCGAACCGGGCACGGAAGGTGCTGGCCGAACCCAACATCCCCGGATTGGCGAAGTCCAGGACGGCGCGGAGCTCGTCCAACCGGTTCTCCACCGGTGTCCCGGTCAGCGCGATCCGGTGCTCCGCCGGGATCGAGACGACGGCGCGCGCGACCGAGGTGGAGGGGTTCTTGATGGTCTGGGCCTCGTCGGCGACCAGCCGCCGCCAGGCCACCCGGGCGAGCAGTTCCGCGTCCCGGGACGCCGTCCCGTAGGAGGTCAGCACGAGGTCGGCGGCTCCGAGTAGGGTGGCCGCGTCGTCACCCCGTTCGCGGGCCGGTCCGTGATGGACGTGGACCCGCAGCTCCGGGGCGAACGTCGCCGACTCCCGGGCCCAGGTGGCCACCAGGGTGAGCGGCGCCACGACGAGAGTGGGGCCGGTCCGGCCCGCCGCGTGCTCGGACGCGGTGAGCGCGAGCACCTGCATGGTCTTGCCGAGCCCCATGTCATCGGCCAGCACGGCGCCGACATCGGCGCTCGACAGCGCGGTCAACCACCGCACCCCCTCCAGTTGGTACGGACGGAGCGTGGCGCGGAACCACGGTGGGAGGTCGACCGGGATCGACGACGACGAGGGGATCCAGTCGATGGTCGTGGGCGCCTCCACCTCGACGCCCTCGCCTTCCTCGGACATCAGGGCGGCGACCAGTGCGGGTGCCGTGACCCGCCCCCCGCGCCGCGCGGCGAGGAAGCGGGCCGCCCGACGCAGTGCACCGGGGTCCGCCCGGACCCATTGTCCGCGGAGCTTGACCAGATCGGACGCGGCGTCGAGGAGCATCTGGGCCTCGGCGGGGTCGAGGGGGACGTCGTCGACGACCATCTCCCAGTTCACGTCCGCCAGCTGATCAAGCCCGAGCCGGCGCCCCGAATCGACGTTCTCGGTGCCCGGCTCCGTGACCGCGACCCGGACGGCGGTCCGCACCCTGGTCCAGGCTCGCGGCAGGAGGATCTCGACACCTCTCCCCCGCAGTGCCTCCACCCCCTCGTCGACCAACTGCACCACCAGGTCGGTGGGCATCATCAGGTCCGGACTGCCGGCGGTGTGGGTGGCACGCCCCAGCGGTGGCCACGACCGGACCGCCCGGTCGACGACGTCGCGCACCGCGTCAACCACGGCCGACGTATCGGGCAGCTCGGTGAAGGGCCGAAGGGAATCGGTGCCCGTGCGCACCAGCGTCTCCAGCCGCCACAGGATCTCCCCGGGCGCGGCGTGCCCGGCCCCGCCGTCGGAACCGCCCGGGCCCTCGTCGTCACCGCCGGTCGGCTCGACGATCCGGAACACCACCTCGACGTCCCGTGCCGCCGCCGCCCGTCCGAATTCGTCGATCGCTTCCGCCAACGCCTGGCCCCCGGACGTCACGCCCCCGCCCGTGATCAAGGCCGTGCCCAGGTCGCTCCGGCGATCGCCCGCCAGGGGCGCCAGGGCCATCCGCGCGTGCTGGTCCGCCAGGGCGGCGAGTAGTCGGTCGAGGTCCTCGCGGTTCGCCACCAGCCCGTGGCACCGGGACAGGCTCTCCGCTGCCCACGCCGACACCACGGGTGAGGCGGCGAGAGTCCAAGACGCGTCCCATGCGCCCTCCGAACGGCCGAGGACGGGGACGACGTGCCCCGCACGCACGAAGGCGGCCACGCCCGACGAGAGCGCCGCGAGGGCCCGCAGCCCGGATCCGACCCAGTGGTCGGTGGCGTCGACCATCCCGCACAGATCCACCGCCGCGCCGACCGAGACCCGGATCCCCGGCACCGTCGCGGTCCGGACCCGGCCCTCGACCGGGGCACGAACCCCGATCCGGTGCGTCAGCGAGTAGCGCTCCAGGAACCGGATCACCTCCGGCGGGGCTCCGGCCCGGCCCACAGCCGTGACCTCGGCGGCGGGGGCGATCGATTCCGGCCTTCGCAATCCCGTCTCGCACCACAAGCCGACGACCCCGGACTGCCACACGGCGTGTAGTCGGGGTGCGGCGGTCGGGGTCACGTGCACATGTAAGCACGTGGGTCCGACAGCGGGCCGGCGTGCTCCCCTGAGAGGTACGGGCGAGGCCGCTGTCCACAGGCGCCCGCCTGTCCACAGTCCCGCCCTGCCGACCCCCTCGGCGGGCGGGAGTCGGCGACCTCCGCGTTCAGACTCGATGCGTGAGCCATGATCCCCGTACCCGGAGGCGCCCGCTTGCTGGCCGAGTCGTGCCGCCGCCCGCACCCCGGGCGCTCGCCCTGGCCCTCGTCGTAGTCGGCGTGCTCGCCGCCGTGTGGTGGTCCGGCCAACCGCCCCGCTCCGTCCCGGGCAGCCCACCGCGGGACGCGGTGGAGGCACTGCTCGACGCGGTCGACGTGGTGGAGTCGCGGAACCCCGCTCCCGGGTACGAGCGGGACTGCTCGGGGGCGTCCGCGTGCGTGTTCGGCCCGGCCTGGAGTGACACCACCGGGGCGCCGGGGTCCCGAAACGGGTGCTCCACCCGTCACGATGTCCTGGCCCGCGACCTCGTCGGCGGCACCAGGACACCCGGGGCACGGTGCGAGGTGTCTGGCGGAGTCCTGACCGATCCGTACACCGGCAGGCTCGTCGACGCGGGCACCACGGGGGTGCGCGGCATCCACGTCGACCACGTCTACCCGCTCTCGGCAGCGTGGGACCTGGGCGCGTGGTCGTGGCCGGCCGGGCGACGTGCCGCGTTCGCCAACGACATCGACCGGAACCTGCTCGCCGTCACAGCGTCGGTCAACACCGGCAAGAGCGACTCGACCCCGGCGGACTGGCTACCCCCGGATCCCGGTCGACACTGCTTCTACGCCTCCCGGTACCTCACCGCAGCTGTCGCCTACGGTCTGCCGGTGACGAGGGCCGACCATGACGCTCTCGCCGGTGCGGTCCGGCGGTGCCCGACCGGCCCCTAGGACCGGGCATCAGTGGCGGTCCGGGCCCCCGCCGGATCGACCGCGGAACCCGCCACCGCGGCGGTCGTCGTCACCGCGGCGGAAGCCCCCACGGTCGTCGCGCTTCTCGTCACGGCCGCCGCGCCGGTCACCACGGTCGCCACGGTCACCTCGGTCGCCACGGTCATCGCGACGGGGTCCGCCGCCACGCAGCTTGCCGCCCCTGTCGTCCCGGAACGACGACGGACGACCCGACGGAGCGCCGGAGTCGGGGCGGATGTCGATCTCGGAACCCCCGACCCGGATTCCCTTCATCGAGTTGAGCTGGTCTGCGGGGAGATCCGCCGGCAGCTCGACGATCGAGTGGTCGAACCGGATCGAGATGCGTCCGATGTCGCCGCCCCGGAGCCCGGCCTCGTTGGCCAGGGCGCCCATGATCGAGCCGGGCTTGACGTTGTTCCGCTTACCCACGGCGATCCGGTACTGCCCCATGTTCTTCCCCGACCGCGACGGACGCGGCCCGTCCGAGAAGTCGCGTGCCGGCCGCTCGCGACGGTCGTCCCGGCGCGGCGGGCGCTCGGGCTCCCGCATGAGGAAGTCGTCCGAGTTCCGCGACTGGGTCGCCAGAGCGGCGGCGACGTCGGACATCGAGACCGAGTGCTCGGAGGCGTACTCCTCCACCAGTCGGCGGAAGAGCGCGATGCTCGGGTCCTCGAGGCTCTCGGTGATCGACTGTGCGAACTTGGCCATCCGCATCTCGTTGACGTCGTCCACGCTCGGGAGCTGGATCTCGGTCAACGGTTGGCGGGTGGCCCGCTCGATCTGGGAGAGGAGCCGGCGCTCGCGCGGGGTGACGAAGAGCAGCGCCTCACCGCTCCTACCGGCGCGACCGGTCCGGCCGATCCGGTGGATGTAGGACTCGGTGTCGTGCGGGATGTCGTAGTTGACGACATGGCTGATCCGGGGGACGTCGAGACCCCGGGCGGCCACGTCGGTGGCGACGAGGATGTCCGTGCGACCGTCCTTCAGCGCCTCGATCGTGCGCTCACGCAGGTTCTGCGGGATGTCGCCGTTGATGGGCGCGGCGGAGAACCCCCGTGCACGGAGTCGCTCGGCCAGCTCCTCGGTGGCGGACTTCGTCCGGACGAACAGGATCATCGCGTCGAAGTCCTCGACCTCGAAGATCCGCGTCAGAGCGTCGAGCTTGTCGCGGTGATTGACCAGGACGTAGCGCTGCGTGATGTTCGGCGCGGTCGAGGTCTTGGACGCGACCTTCACCTCGGTCGGATTGGTGAGGTACTTCTGCGAGATCCGCCGGATCGCGGCGGGCATGGTCGCCGAGAACAGGGCCACCTGGGTCGTCTCCGGGGTGTCCGACAGGATCCGCTCGACGTCCTCCTGGAACCCCATCGCGAGCATCTCGTCGGCCTCGTCCAGGACGAGGTGCCGCAGACCCGACAGGTCCAACGTGCCCTTCTTCAGGTGGTCGATCACACGCCCCGGGGTGCCGACGATGATCTGCGCACCGCGCCGCAGCCCCGAGAGTTGGATGCCGTAGGCCTGCCCGCCGTAGATGGGCAGGACGTTCACCTGCGGCATGTTCGCCGAGTACGTGACACAGGCCTCGGCGACCTGGAGGGCGAGCTCTCGGGTCGGCGCCAGGATGAGGGCCTGGGGGCTCTTTACCGCCGGGTCGATCAGCGACAGGATGGGCAGCGCGAACGCGGCGGTCTTACCGGTGCCGGTCTGTGCCAGGCCGACCACGTCACGCCCCTCGAGGACCAGCGGGATCGTCGCGGCCTGGATGGCGGAGGGGACTTCGTAACCCACGTCCCTGACCGCCTGCGCGACCGCGGGGGCCAGCCCCATGTCGGCGAACGTCACCTCGGGCTCGTCCTCACCGCCGACTGCAGGCGCGGCGGCGCCGGTGCGCGCGGGCGCGGCCGTGTCCGCAGCGCCGTTGTCCGCGGCGCCATTGTTCGCGGCGGAGGCTGGTTCGGGATTGCTGGCGTCGGTGTCGACCTCGTCGCCGGCGGTGGCGGTACGGTCCTCGTCGTTGTTCTCCATGAGGTTTTACATTCTACGGCGTCCGGGGGCTGTTGAGCGACACGGCTGCCGCAGGTCACTCCCCCGTGGTCACCGGGTTCGTGGCCTCACGGGTCTCCTCGGCGATGATCCACGGGATCGCGGCCCCCAAGAGGAGCACACCGGACACCGCGAACCCCGCCTTGTAGCCCAGCAGGTCCACCACCAGCCCCACCACGACCGGTCCCAGGATCGCTCCGGAGTCGCTGGCCATCTGGAAGGTGGCGAGGACCTTGCCGCCTGCCCGGTCCGCGCCGATCACGTCCGCGACAGCGGCCTGTTGCGACGGGTTGAGGATCCCGGCGCCCATCCCGGCGATGACCGAGGCCGCCACGAGCAACGGCACGGTGTCACACCAGCCCAGGACGAGGGTGGTGACACCGGAGATCACCAGACCCAGGATCACCATCGGACGTCGCCCGTACCTGTCGGACAACCACCCGGCCGCGGAGACCACCGAGGCGGTCCCCACCGCGAACGACGCCAGCGCGGTGCCGGCGATACCGGCGCCGGCATCGAAGTTGGCCGCGGCGAACAGCGGGACGATGGCGACCCGCACACCGAACGAGGTCCACCCGTTGACGAAGCTGGAGATCAGCGCGGCACGGTACCCGCTGTGCCGAAGCGCCTCGGCGACCGGGAGGGGTTCCTGCTCGGGGGACCCGTCGTCGGGTGAGGGCCGTCGGCCCCCGCGGAGGAAGACCGCCACCACGCCGGTCGCCACCAGCAGCGTGCCGGCGTAGACGAAGAACGGGATGCGCATGCCGAAGCCCGCCAACAATCCGCCCAGAACCGGACCGCCGATATTGCCGATGAGGAACGCGGTCGCGTACAGGCCGGCGATCCGTCCCCGGGCGCCGGGCGGGGACAATCTGGTGAGCAGGGCCATCGCGGAGATCGTGAACATCGTCGACCCGAGACCGCCGAGACCGCGGAAGACCAGGAGCTGCCAGTAGTTCTGCGCCAGCCCGGTCGCCAACGTGGAGACCACCACGATGAGGAGACCGGACATGTAGACCCACCGCTCGCCGAGTTTGTCGACGAGGAACCCACCGGCCGGCGCGAACACCAACCTGAAGAACGCGAATGCGCTGACGATGACCGACGCCGCCGTGACCGACACGTCGAAGCTGCGGGCGAACTGCGGCAGCACCGGCGCGACCAGGCCGTAGCCGATCGCCACGGCGAACGCGGCCGCGACGAGGACCCAGACGTCCGCGGGCAGGCGGGTCCGCGCAGACGGCGTCGGATGTCCGGTGAGCGCGCCCCTCACGCGGATCGGAGCACTCGGGCGAGCACGTCGGCACCGAAATGCAGTGCGTCCACCGGTACCCGCTCGTCCACGGCGTGGAAATGGCCGAAGACGTCGAACTCGTCGGGCACGCGCAGTGGGACGAACCCGTAGCCGTCGATCCCGAGCGGGGCCAGATGCTTGTTGTCCGTGCTGGCGGGCAACAGGTACGGCACGACCATGGCATCGGGGTCGGATTGCCTGACGGCCTCGCGGATCACCTCCACGAACGGGGCGTCGGCCGGTGCGGCGATCGGTGGTTCCCAGATCCACTCGACCGTCACGTCGGGGCCGAGCTCCTGCTCGATCTCGGCACGGAACGTGTCCTCACCTCCGGGGAGTACTCTGCAGTCGATCTCCGCGCGTGCCTCGGTGGGGATGACGTTGGTCTTGTACCCGGCGGACAGGACCGTCGGTGAGGCGGTGTGGGACAGCGAGGCGGAGACGAGGGGCCCGAAGTGCCCGAGGACCTCGAGCCGATCCGGCAGTTCGGCGACCTCGCCGCTTCCTCCTGCCAGCCGACCGACCGCCGCGGCCAGCGCGGTGTTGGCCTCGGTCGGCTGCACCGGAAAGTCGAGATCGGCCACGCGATGAACCGCCCCGGCGATCGCGGCGACGGCGTTGTCCCCGGTCGGGCGGGACGCGTGTGCGGCGGTCCCGTGTGCGGTCACCGTGGCCCAGGCGACGCCCTTCTCGGCGACGGCGATCGGGTAGAGGCGGCGGCCGTCGACCGGTACCGACCAGCCCCCGACCTCGCTGAGCGCCTGGGTCATGCCGTCGAAGATCTCGGGCCGCTCCCGGACCACCCACTTGGCACCCATGATCCCCGCGGCCTCCTCATCCGCGAAGAACGCGAGCAGCAGCGGCCGCCGGGGCACGATCCCCTCCCGGCGGTAGTGGCGGACCACCGCGAGCATCATGCCGATCATGTTCTTCATGTCGACGGTGCCTCGACCATAGAGCCAGCCGTCGCGGATCTCACCGGCGAACGGCGGGACGGTCCAGTCCTCGGCGACCGCGGGGACGACGTCGACGTGTCCGTGCACGACCAGTCCGCCCGCGTCCGGGTCGGCTCCCTCGATCCGGGCGAACAGGCTCCCTCGTCCGGGAACAGACTCCACGAGTTCGCTGGAGATGCCGACCTCGTCGAGGTACTCGGCGATCCGGCGGCACACCCTCGTCTCGCCGTCGCCGATCGTCGCGGGGTCACCGGTGTTGGTCGAGTCGATCGACACGAGGTCCGCCGTGATCGCGACGGCCTCGGCATGCATCCGCTCCCGCGCCTGCCCGGACATCTGCTGGGCGTCGGTCATCCGAAACACTTCCCTTCACCACGGTAGGTGGGCCAGCGATCCACCACGACGGGCCCGTCAGCAGTCTCGTCCACCACGTGGAGAGTGTCGAACCGCTCGCACAGTTCCCCCGCCTTCGCGTGACGCCACCATGCGCTCTCGCCGATGGCCACCTGCCCCCGCGCGGGCGTCTGGACCTCTCCGGCCCCCTCCCGACCGAGGTATCGCAACCCCGCCGGGGCGGCGGGCACCGGGAGCCGGTCGCGCCCCGGGACGCCGGACGCGACGTATCCCCCGTACAGGAACGTGGTGAGACCACGGGCCGGCGTCCGCACGGCGGGCAGTGCGAACAGCAGCGCCGGCCGCGGGGTGAAGGTCCGATAGGCGTCGAACAGCCCCGGCACGTACAGTCCCGATCCCGCGGTGACCTCGGTGACGGCGGGCGCTCCGGCGCTCTCGGCGACGGACCCGGATCCCCCGGAGTTGATGATCTCCGGCGGTGTCCCGGTGATCGACTCGATCGTGGACGCCACCGCCGGTCGCACATCCCGCAGCCGCCGCATCGAGAGCCGTTTGACGACGCCGATCCCCGGTACGTCATCGGGCACCCCGGCCACCTGCGCCTCGTAGAACATCGCGCCCACCACGCGGAAGCCGGTGGCGACAGCCCGCCGTACCAGCGGCTCGACGTCGTCCGGTCCGCGTAGCGGGGAGCGGCGCACGCCCAGGTGGACGGGCCCCAGCCGGAGGGAGCAGTCGACGTCGATGCACACCCGCGCCCCGGACGCCCCCGCCTCCCGTGCGATCTCCAGCTGGCGCGGATGGTCGATCATGAGTGTCACGCAGTCCAGCGCCTGCGGATCTGCTCCGAGGCGTCCCAGGGCCGAGCGGTCGACGGTGGGGTACCCCATCAGGACGTCGTCGCACCCCGACTCCACCAACCACAACGCCTCGTCCAGCGAGTAGGCCATGATCCCGCGGACGGAGTCGTCGCCGCGCAGCCGGTCGCCGAGCACCTCCCGCAGCACGCCTCGGGATCTCACGGACTTGCTCGCCACCCGGATCCTGGTGCCCCCTGCCCGGCGGCGTAGGTCGTCCACGTTCGCCCGCAGACTCGGCAGGTGCAGAGCGGCGAGGGGCGCGTCGAGGCCCGCGGTCGCGACCCGGAGCGAGTCGACGACCACGGGGAGGCCGTCCGCCTCCCTGCTAGGCACCGTCGACCGGTCGCGCGTCCCGTACGACGAGGTCGACCGCCCGGTGGAGGAGGTCGTTGGCCTCGTCGTCGTTCCGGTAGATCTGCCACCGCAGGCTGATGCCGGTGATGATCGACAGGACGACGCGCACCATGTCGTCGAGGCCCATCGCCCACTGCACGTCGGCGGACTGCGCCGTGCGCTCGAGCACCGAACGCACGATTGCCTCGTTGGATTCCTGCTGGTCGCGGGCCAGGCCGACTTCGGGCAGCCCGTGGGTCCTCAGCGAGTACGACACGATCTCGTAGGTGAGGAGCTGCCGGTCGGGCGATGCGGAGATCACCGCCCAGATCAGGTCGATCGCCTCGTACAGCCGTCGCCGCAGGCCCTCGGTGCCCCGGATCCCGGAATCGAAGTCAACGCTCACGAAGGCCCGGGCGGCCTGGTGGACCTCCGAGTTGACGGCGCCGATGACCTCGCGGAGAAGCTCTTCCTTATCCGTGTAGCAGTAGTGGACGACCCCCAGCGACACGCCCGCCCGTTCGGCCACGCCGCGGACGGTCACCGCACCCAGTCCGTCGTGTTCGGCGATCTCGAGGGCGGCCTGGAGGAGCTGCGCCCGGCGCTGATCGGCAGGAAGTCGTCTGGTCACCCGTCCATGGTACGACGACGAGGTGGACGTGCACACCGTTCACCGCACCCGCTCCCCCGGCGTGCCGGACGTCCGCCCCCACTCCGGGTCGATGGTCCAGGACCGCCTCCCGCCCCGCCTCGCGCGGGTACCCTCTCCTGCCATGACGACCTCGGTGGCCCCCTGGCAGAACTGGGCCGGCAATGTCCTGGCCTCTCCCTCGGGCCGGTCGCTCCCGACGACCGTTGCCGAGGTGAGCGACGTGGTCACGCGGGCGGCCGAGCGCGGAACCAGGGTCAAGTGTGTCGGCGCGGGCCATTCCTTCACGCCGGCGGCCGCGACGGACGGCGTGCTCGTGTCGTTGGACGACCTCGCCGGTGTGGAATCGATCGTGCCGACCCGTGGTGCTGACGGTCGCGTCGACGGCGCGGACGTGACCGTCTGGGCGGGTACCCGGCTGCACCGACTGGGACCGCTGCTGTGGGAGCTCGGTCTGGCACAGCCGAACCTCGGGGACTTCGCCGAACAGTCCCTCGCCGGGGCGGTGTCGACCGGGACCCACGGCACGGGATGTGCGGCACCGGGCCTGCCCGCCACGGTCGTCGGCCTCCAACTCGTCACCGCCGACGGCGCCGTCCTCACCTGTTCCCGCGAATCCGACCCCGAGGTGTTCGAGGCGGCCCGCCTCGGGATCGGCGCACTGGGGATCATCACCAAGATGACGATCCGATGCGTCCCGGCCTTCGCACTGCAGGCCGAGGAGCGTCCGTGGACCCTGACCGCCGCACTGGCGGACCTGGAGGGTTTCGCACGTTCCGCCGACCACGCCGAGTTCTTCTGGTTCCCCCACACCGACGCGATCAACGTCAAACGCAACACCCGGTTGCCCGGGGACGCCGAGCTGCACCCGGTGGGACGCATCCGGGGTCTGATCGGCGACGAACTCCTCTCCAACGAGGTCTTCGACGTGGTGTGCCGGGCCGCGACCCGACGTCCGGCGCTGACCCCCCGGCTCAACCGGGTCGCCTCACGGGCTCTGTCCGCACGGGACTTCACCGACCGGAGCTACCGGGTCTTCGCCTCCCCGCGGCGGGTCCGCTTCCGGGAGATGGAGTACGCCGTGCCCGTCGCGGCGGCGGCCGGGGTGTTGCGCGACCTCCGCGACACCATCGACCGCTCCGGCATCGTCACCCCGTTCCCCGTGGAGGTGCGGTTCGCCGCCGCCGACGACGTGTGGATGTCCACGGCGTACGGGCGCGAGGTCTGCTACATCGCCGTGCACCAGTACCACCTGATGGATCACACCGAACTGTTCCGTCTCGCGGAAGGGATCTTCCTCGCCGCCGGCGGGCGACCGCACTGGGGAAAGATGCACACCCGCACCGCGGAGGACCTGTCCGCCATGGTGGACCGCTTCGACGACTTCGTGTCCGTCCGTGACCGTCTCGACCCGGAGCGTGTCTTCGGCAACGACTACACCGAGCGTGTGCTGCCCTGAGCCATCACCCCGCGCGCCTTACGTACGGTAGAGGTTCGAGCCCGGCCCGCCCCCGCGCCGCCTTGACCTCCAGGAGTGCCCAGTGCCCGATCGAGTGCCCGCTGAATCCGACGTCTCCGGCCCGGCCGCGGGGGTGATCACTGCCGCCCTGCGCCGGGCGATCCGGAGCCAGACCGGTGCCGCCCGCGCCTACGTACGCACACTCCGGGCCCATCACCCGGACGAGAGCCCGGCCCGGATCCGCGAGCGTCTCGACGCGCGGTTCCTGAACACCGTCACCGCGTCCGGTGCGGCCGTGGGTGCCACGGCCGCGGTGCCGGGTCTCGGAACCATCGTCGCCTTCGGCGCGATCGGCGCGGAGTCGCTGGTGTTCCTCGAGGCCGCCGCGTTCTACACGCTCGCCGTGGCCGAGGTCCACGGCGTGGACGTCCGCCACGACGAGCACGAGGAACTGCTGGTCATGACAGTCATGTTGGGTGCGTCCGGCACCGCCATCCTGGCCAACGCGGTCAGCTCGTCGGGAGGGGCGGCCACGGGCGGCTCGTTGGCCGGCCGTGCACTCCGGGTACCCGGGCTGAAGGAGATCAACCGTCGGATGATGACCCGCTTCGTCAGGAAGTTCGCCGTGAAGCGGGCAGGGCTCGCCGTGGGCAAACTGGCACCCGCGGGGCTCGGCGCCGCTGTGGGTGGATGGGGCAACCGGAAGCTGGGGCGGACGGTCGTGGAGACCGCTGATGCCGCGTTCGGCACGCCACCGGACTCGTGGCCCGCCACGTGAACCGGCCGTGACGGGCCGGGGGCATCCCCCTGTCAGGTGAGATCGGAGAGCCCGGCACGGGCAGAAGGTCTAGCCTGGATCCATTGACGTGTGAAACCCACCACAGAACCAGAGAGGCACCAAGAGATCGTGAGCAACAACGTCTCACAGTTCGGACAGAACCAGTGGCTCGTAGACGAGATGTACGAGCGGTTCGCCAAGGACCCGTCCTCCGTGGACAAGTCCTGGCACGAGTTCTTCGACGCCAACCCGGAGGCCGCCTCCTCCTCCGGTGGTGACTCGACCAACGGCACCTCCCCCGGCAGCTCGGGCGGAAAATCCGGCAAGAGCAGTCGGCCCCGATCGGGAGGTGGGAGCAGTGGGGAATCGGTCACATCAGACAAGAAGCCGTCCGAGATCACCGTCGACGATTCCACCCCCGAGGCGTCCGCCAAGGACATCGCGGCGAAGCCCGCTGCCGACGCCTCGCCCAAGCGCAAGGCCCGCGGGGAGGGGGTGCCCGCCCCGGAGCACAAGTCGGAGACTCGGAAGAAGTCCGACACCGCGGCGACGAAGAAGCCGTCACGCCCCGAGTACGAGCCCCCCGCGGAGCAGGAGAGCAAGGTCATCCGGGGCGCGGCCAACGCGATCGTCAAGAACATGAACGCGTCGCTGTCCCTCCCCACCGCGACCTCGGTCCGCGCGGTCCCGGCGAAACTGATGGTCGACAACCGGGTGGTCATCAACAACCACCTCAAGCGCACCCACGGCGGGAAGATCTCGTTCACCCACCTCATCGGGTACGCCATGGTCCAGGCCGTCAAGGCCTACCCGAACCTGAACAACCACTACGAGGAGGTCGACGGCAAGCCGAACGTCGTCACCCCGAACGGGATCAACCTCGGTCTGGCGATCGACATGAAGACCAAGGCCGGCCGGTCCCTGGTCGTGGCCGCGATCCGCAACTGCGAGAAGCTCGACTTCCGCGGATTCCTGGACGCCTATGAGGACATCGTCGCCCGCGCCCGTGAGGGCAAGCTGACGATGGACGACTTCTCCGGCGTCACGATCTCGCTGACGAACCCCGGCGGTATCGGCACGGTGCACTCGGTCCCGCGCCTCACCGTGGGCCAGGGCGCCATTCTCGGCGTGGGCGCGATGGAGTACCCCGCCGAGTTCCAGGGCGCGAGTGACGAGCAGTTGGCCAACAACGCCATCGGCAAGATCACCACCCTCACCTCCACGTATGATCACCGGATCATCCAGGGCGCAGAATCCGGCGAGTTCCTGCGTGAGATCCACCGTCTGCTGATCGCGGACGAGTTCTACGACGAGATCTTCGACGTCCTCGGCATCCCCTACGAGCCGGTCCGGTGGCGTCAGGACATCACCGACCCGCGGGTGGACAAGGACGCACGCGTCCTCGAGCTGATCGCCGCCTACCGCGACCGCGGCCACCTCATGGCCGACATCGACCCGCTCGACGGGAAGCACGCCAAGCGGCGTCGCACGTTCCACCCGGACCTCGACGTCAACTCCCACGAGCTCACCCTGTGGGACCTCGACCGCAAGTTCTCCGTCGGCGGGTTCGTCGGCAAGGACAAGATGCGGTTGCGGGACGTACTGTCCGCGTTGCGTGCGGCCTACTGCCGCAAGATCGGTATCGAGTACACCCACATCCTCGAGAACGAGCAGCGCCAGTGGATCCAGGAGCGCCTCGAGGGGGTCGACGACAAGCCGACCGTCGCCGAGCAGAAGTACATCCTGTCCAAGGTGAACGCCGCGGAGGCCTTCGAGACGTTCCTGCAGACCAAGTATGTCGGCCAGAAGCGCTTCTCCCTCGAGGGCGCCGAGTCCGTCATCCCGATGATGGACGCGGTGATCGACGAGGCCGCCGAGTTCGGCCTCGACGAGGTCGTGATCGGCATGCCCCACCGCGGGCGGCTCAACGTGCTCGCCAACATCGTGGGCAAGCCCTATCGGCAGATCTTCACCGAGTTCGAGGGCAACATGGACCCCTCCGCCGCGCACGGGTCGGGTGACGTCAAGTACCACCTCGGGGCCGAGGGCATCCAGTACCAGATGTTCGGCGAGAACGAGATCAAGGTGTCGCTCACCGCCAACCCGTCGCACCTCGAGGCCGTCGATCCGGTCCTGGAGGGAATCGTCCGCGCCAAGCAGGACCTCATCGAGGATCCGGAATGGCGCTCCGAGTACCCGGTCGTGCCGCTCATGCTGCACGGTGACGCGGCATTCGCCGGACAGGGAGTTGTCGCGGAGACCCTGAACCTCTCCCAGATCGACGGTTACCGCACCGGCGGCACGATCCACATCGTCGTCAACAACCAGATCGGGTTCACCACGGCGCCCGAGGCCGGGCGCTCCAGCCAGTACTCCACGGACGTCGCCAAGATGATCGGCTCGCCGATCTTCCACGTGAACGGTGACGATCCCGAGGCATGCGTGCGGGTCGCCCGGCTGGCGATGGACTTCCGCCAGCAGTTCAAGAAGGACGTCGTGATCGACCTCGTCTGCTACCGCCGCCGCGGTCACAACGAGGCCGACGACCCGTCGATGACGCAACCGCGGATGTACGAGGTCATCGACGACAAGAAGAGCGTCCGCCAGTCCTACACCGAGGATCTGGTCGGTCGCGGCGACATCACCGAGAAGGAGGCGGAGAACGCTCTCCGCGACTTCCAGGGGCAGCTCGAGCGGGTCTTCAACGAGGTCCGCGAGCTCGAGAAGCACCCGGTGAAGGCATCCGAGTCGATCCTGCCCAACCAGCCGCTGCCCAAGCGGCTGGTGACGGCGGTGGACGAGTCGGTCATCCACGCCATCGGCGACGCCTTCGGCAACCTGCCCGCGGACTTCCACATCCACTCGCGGGTGAAGCCGGTCTACGAGGCGCGCCAGAAGATGGCCTACAACGGCAACATCGACTGGGCTTTCGCCGAACTACTGGCGATCGGTTCCCTCGTCCTGGAGGGCCGGACCGTGCGTCTCGCAGGTCAGGACTCGCAACGCGGAACCTTCACGCAACGCCACGCCGTGGTGGTCGACAAGACCACGTCGGAGCCCTACTCGCCCCTGCAGAACCTCGAGGACGCCGAGGGCCGCTTCGAGGTGTGGAACTCCGCACTCACCGAGTACGCGGGCGTCGGATTCGAGTACGGCTACTCGGTCGGGGACCCGGAGGCCCTCGTGCTGTGGGAGGCGCAGTTCGGTGACTTCGTCAACGGCGCGCAGACCATCATCGACGAGTACATCTCCTCCGGCGAGGCCAAGTGGGGTCAGAAGTCCTCCGTCACCCTTCTCCTGCCGCACGGGCACGAGGGGATGGGCCCGGACCACACGTCCGGCCGCATCGAGCGGTTCCTCCAGCTGTGTGCCGAGGGCTCGATGACCGTCGCACAGCCGTCGACCCCGGCGAACTACTTCCACCTCATGCGTCGTCATGCCACCGACGGCATCAAGCGGCCGCAGGTGGTCTTCACGCCGAAGTCGATGCTGCGGAACAAGAAGGCCGTCAGCGCGATCTCGGACTTCACCAACGGCAAGTTCCGTTCGGTTCTCGACGACCCGACGTTCGCCGACGGTTCGAAGGACCCGGGCAAGGTCAAGACCATGCTGCTGGTGTCCGGCAAGCTCTACTACGAGCTCGCCGCCCGCCAGGAGAAGGAGGGCCGCGACGACATCGCGATCGTCCGGGTCGAACAGATCCACCCGGTGCCGCACCGCCGCCTGCGCGAGGCGTTGGACCACTACCCGAACCTCACCGAGGTCCGGTGGGTACAGGAGGAGCCGGCGAACCAGGGAGCGTGGAGCTTCCTCGCCCTGGAGCTGCCCGAGCGCATCGAGGACTTCCCGCCCCTCAAGCGGGTCTCGCGTCGCCCGATGGCCGCGACCTCGACGGGTCTGAGCAAGGTCCACGCCGTCGAGCAGAAGGCGCTGGTGGACCAGGCGTTCGAGTGACCGCCGAATCGGAGGACCGCGGACCTCGAGTGACCGCGTAGGAGGAAGGGCCCGACCACCAGGTCGGGCCCTTCCTCGTGTTCCACCCCTCGCGGAGGTCAGTAACCGTGCTCGTCCAACCAGTAGTTCGCCAACGCGACGGGGGTCGCGGAACCGAATTCGACCCCCAGCAGGAGCTCGCGGACATCCTCGGTGGTCAGCTCCCCGCTGATGCGGTTCACCAGGGCGAGCTGATCCTCCGAGAGCGAGCCCTTGCGGAACACGGGCACGAGGTGCTGGGCGAGGACGGCAGCTTCGTCGTCGTCCAACGCGACGATGTCCTCCGGATGGAGGACGGGGTCGGCCGACTGGACCAGACCCACCCCGATCTCCCCCTCCCGCAGGGCGTCGAACACCGCGCGGGGGTTGGGCCCCAGCGCCACGCGACGGCCGAAACCGCAGTCGTAGGTGGTACCGACGGATGTGGCGAGCTCCCGATCCGCGAGCGCCTCCTCGCGTGCGCCGAGGGTGAACTCACCGCACCTCCCGGCCAGGTCGGACATCGTCCGCAGGCCTCGCGATTCCGAGGTGTGCCGGGTGACCGCGTACACGGGGGCGTCCTCGGCGGGCGCAGGATCCGCCGCGGTCACGCCCTCCGGGAGGGCGGCCATCATGGCGGTGTACACCTCATCGGCCTCGACCTCGGTGGAGTTCTCGTCGAAGGTCCGGAGCAACTCACCGGTGAACCCGATCGTGAACGTCGCCTCCCCGGTCACCACGGACTCCACGACCTCGTCCTGGGTCCCGGCCTGCGGGCGGGCGGTCACCCGCGACCCCGACCGCACCAGGGCGTTGCCGTAGATATGACCGACGATCTCGACCTCGCCGAAGGATGCGGTCTCGACGACCACCACCGGATCGTCCCGGTGCGCGGGAACGATCGACGACTGCGCCTGGCAGCCGGACAGTGCCATCGCGCCAACCCCCGCGAGCACCATCGCGCACCGCCCCGCCCGATCCCCCGTCCGCAGCATCCGACCACGCCCTTCCTCACCCCGGCCGCGCCGGTCGGCGCGGATCACCTCGAGGGACAGTCTCCCAGCCACGACCGCCGGTCGTCACTCCGAGGGCCCGCACGGCGGATATTGTCAGGCGAGACGGGGAAAGGGGGACCGGGTGCCCGCGATCCCACCACGACGGCCGTCGACAACCCGAGCAGATGCCACGCCACGAGGCCCGGCCGGGTCGGCGCACCACGCGACCGTGGACTGCGTTGTCTACATCGACGGTGTCGGTGAACGCGGCCGGGTCCCGCACCGGGAGGCGATCCGCCGCGTGCGCGACAGCGGTCGAGGCTTCGTCTGGATCAGCCTCGACGCCCCGGGGCACGACCAGATGGAAGCGCTGTCCCGGGACCTGGGGCTGCACGAGCTCATCACCGAGGACGCGACCAGTGGCCGGCAGCGTCCCAAGTTGGAGGCCTACGACGACGCTCTCGTGCTCAACATGTCGACCGTGCGGTACCTGGCCCACGAGACGGTCACGCAGGTCAGCGACATCGTGTCCACCGGCGAGCTGATGGTGGTCCTGGGCCGGGACTTCGTGGTGACCGTCCGTCACGGGGACCAGATCACCCCCACGGACCTCGTCGGCGCGCCCGGGTACTCGCCGGAACGGTTCGCGATCGGGCCGGCGGCGGTGATGCACGCCGTGGCGGACCGTGTCGTCGACAGCTACATCGAGGCCGCCGAGGGGATGGCCGCGGACATCGACGAACTCGAGTCGGCGCTCTTCACGCCGCGCACCCGGGTGGACATCGAACAGATCTACGTCCTCAAGCGGGAGCTACTCGAACTCAAACACGTCATCGGGCCGTTGACCACGCCCCTGCGACGCCTGTCGGTCGATCATCTCGACCTCGTCCCTGCCGAGGCCCGCCACTACTTCCGCGACGTCCAGGACCACCACGCACAGGCGGCAGCGGTGGTCGCGACCCTGGACGAGCAGAGCACCTCGCTCGTCAGCGCGGCGGCGGCGATAGTCGGGGTCCAACAGAACACCGACATGCGCAAGATCTCCGCCTGGGTCGCCATCGCGGCCGTACCGACGATGATCGCGGGCGTCTACGGCATGAACTTCCGCCACATGCCGGAACTCGAGGCGCGATACGGGTACTTCGTGGTGCTGGGGATCATGGTGGCGATGTGCGCCGGGCTCCTCCTGCTGTTTCGCCGGAACCGCTGGTTGTGATCAGCGGTTCAGCCCGGGGTTGACCGCCGAGCGCCCGGGATCGGTGACATCGATGCCGGCCTCCGCCCACGCCTCCTCCAGTTCCGCCGCGCCCTTCATCCGTACCCACGCCGCCTCCGTGTGGGTGACCGGAACGGCCCGGAACACGGTGACCGGCGCGGCGTCACCGGGCAACGGCACGTCCGGGATCTCCGGAGCCCGCAGGACGACCCCCGTGAACGACGCGCCCGGCCAGAGCGGCTCTCCCAGGTCGATCAGTGCTCCCTCCGACAGGACGAGGCCCTCCACCGCGGGTGCGGCCGCGAGCACCGCCAGCGCGCGGACCAGACCGTCCACCCCGCCACGCAGGATCAGACTCAGCTCCGCCCGCGGCGCGGTGGGGTCGGGAACGAGGGCCGAGGGGTCCCCCATCGGTTCGGCTGAGCATCCCAGCGAGACATACCGCACCACGCCGGACTCGATGTCCACGAACCGCAGGATCCTGATCGGTGACGCGCCGAGGAATGTCACCGACGCCTCCTGGGGCTCCGGGCCGTGGTGCTCGATCAGATGCGCCCGCACCACGGAGAGCACGTCCGAGGAGCTCGTCGGACCGCCGGGCAGCACTACTTCAGCCCGAGGCGGGCGAGCTCGTCGCGCACCCGTTCCGCGTTGGCGGGCTCGCACAGGACGTCGTACCGTCCCGCGACGAGCTGCGAGGTGGACGCGAAGTCACGCTTGCCGCGGGTGGCCGCGTAGGACAGCGAGGCCGAGACGACCCCGAACACCGACCCGCCCACCAGGCCCGTCAGGACGACTCCCCACATGGGCTGCGTGAAGATGCCGAGCAACAGGCCGATGAACAGCCCGAGCCAGGCGCCGGTGGCCAGGCCACCGAGCAGGACCTTGGGCCATGTGAGCCGGCCGGTCACCCGCTCGACCTGCATCAGGTCCACTCCCACGATCGTGACCTCGTGGACGGGGAACTCCTCGTCCGCGAGATGATCGACCGCGGCCTGGGCCTGCGCGTAGGTGGGGTACGACCCGACCACCCAACCGGTCGGCGGCGTGGGCAGGCCCGGCGTCTGTCCACCCCGGGTCCTACCACCTGCCGGATTCACGGGAGAGCTCATGATGTCCGTCCTTTCGGGTCCGTTCCTGCACCGGCCTGATCCGTCACGGTCATCCCGCCCGCACGACCCCGCGCGGACACGACCAGCGCCATCTTACGACTGGCCTCGTCGAGCATCTCGTCGCCGAACATCACCGCACCGCGAGCACCTCCCTCGACGGACGTCGACCGCGCGTAGGCGGCGAGGATGGCCTCGGCCTGGTCGAACTCCTCCTGGCGGGGGCTGAACACCTCGTTGCCCGCGTCGACCTGGGCCGGGTGCAACACCCACTTGCCGTCGAAGCCGAGTGCTGCGGTGCGGGCGGCCGCCCGGCGGAACCCCTCCACGTCCCGCACCTTGAGGAAGGGCCCGTCGATCGCCTGGAGGCCGTGGGCGCGGGCGGCGACGAGGATGGTCATGAGTACGTGGTGGTAGGCGTCACCCGGGGCGTAACCCTCCGGTTGCTCCCCGACCGTGAGGGTGCGCATCCCGACGGAGGCCATGAAATCGGCCGGGCCGAACACCAGCGTCAGGACACGCGGACTGGCCGTCGCGATCTGATCGATGTTGGTCAGCCCCAGGGCGTCCTCGATCTGGGGTTCGATGCCGATGTGCCCGACCGGTAGGCCCGCCGCCTTCTCGACCTGGGTCAGCACCAGGTCGAGGGCCATGACCTCCGCCGCGGAGCGCGCCTTCGGCAGCAACAGTGCGTCGACGCGGGCACCCGCGCGACCGACTATCTCGGTGACGTCCCGCACCGTGTACTCGGTGTCCCACGCGTTGACGCGCACCACCACCGTGGGTGCGGCGAAGTCCCCGCCGTTCAGGGCGGCCACCACGTTCTGGCGGGCCTCCTCCTTGGCGGGACCCGCCACCGCGTCCTCGAGATCCAGGAAGACCTCGTCCACCGGCAGTCCCCTGGCCTTGTCGATCATCTTGACACTGCTGCCGGGCACGGCCAGTACCGTGCGCCGGGGACGGGCACGGAGTTCGGCGAGCGCCGTGGCGGCGTCCTCCGATGGCGCGGGTGTCGCGTGGGGGGCTGCGGTCATCGTGAGTGGCACTCCCTTACGTCCGGTATGGCGGGCGGGCGCCGCCCGTGGGTGACTAGCCTGGTCGACATGGCGAACCTCAACAAGGCCTTCGTCGCCAGGCTAGCCGGACTACCGGTGATCGGCCCTGACGGGGACGACATCGGACGGATCCGGGACGTCGTGGTGACGATGCTATCTCGGCACAAGCCCCCCCGGGTGATCGGACTCGTGGTCGAACTACCCACGCGTCGCAGGATCTTCGTGCCGATGCTCAGGGTCGCCTCGATCGACCCCCGGTCCGTCTCCCTGGTCTCGGGCACCATCAATCTGCACCGGTTCCAGTCCCGACCCGGGGAGAACCTGGTGCTCGGGGCGTTGGTGGACTCCGTGATCGGAGTCGAGCGGGACCAGGTCGGTTCGGAGAAGTCGGGCGCCGACCAGAAGGACATTCGTTACCAGGTGGTCGACGTGGAGATCGAGCGTCAGCGCTCGAGGGACTGGCTCGTCTCCCGACTCGCCGTACGCGCACGACGCGGGCGCGCCTCGCTCGGCCGCCGCGGCGAGGTGTCGATCCATCCGTGGAGCCGGATCCGGGGACTCGACGACGACGCGATCGGCACCCCGGAACACAGTGCCGAGAGCCTGGTCGAGCACTATGCCGACATGCGCCCGGCCGACGTCGCGAACGCCCTGCGGGAACTGCCGGAGGTCCGTCGGCTGGAGGTCGCCCGGACACTGGACGACGAGCGATTGGCCGACATCCTGCAGGAACTGCCCCACGACGAGCAGACCGAGATCGTCACCCGGCTCGAGCTGGAGCGCGCGGCGGACGTGCTCGAGGCGATGGACCCCGACGACGTGGCCGATCTGCTCGGCGAGTTGCCGGAGCAGGACGCCGAGTCATTCTTGGAACGCATGAACCCCGAGGACTCGGCTCCCGTCCGGCGTCTGCTCACGTTCGACGCGGACACCGCGGGCGGGCTCATGACCCCCGAGCCGATCATCCTGTCTCCGCAGACGACGGTGGCCGAGGCCCTCGCCCACTGCCGCAACCCCGACCTCAGCCCGGCCCTGGCCAGCCTCGTCTTCGTCGTGAGGCCCCCCACCGCGACACCGACGGGCAAGTACCTCGGATGCGTCCACATCCAGGCGCTGTTGCGGGAGCTGCCGTCGATGATGGTGGCCGAGACCGTCGACACCAGCCTGTCCACGCTGCGCCCGTCCGACTCGACGGACGCCGTGACCAGGTTCTTCGCCACCTACAATCTCGTGTGCGGGCCGGTGGTCGACGACGAGGGACACCTGCTCGGCGCGGTGGCGGTCGACGATCTGCTGGACCATGTGCTCCCGGACGACTGGCGGGACATGGACCTGCACGACGACAGGGAGGCGACCCGATGAGCGAGCCCACCGTGCGGTCCTCGCTCTCGATGCCGGTGACCTCGCGCAGACCGAGGATCAGCTTCGACGCAGACGCGGTCGGCCGCTACAGCGAGTCCGTCGCGCGGTTCTTCGGGACCGGCACATATCTGCTGATCCAGACGATCATCGTGATCGTCTGGATCATCATCAACGTCGCGGTGGTCGCCCTGCGCTTCGACCCGTATCCCTTCATCCTGCTCAACCTCGCGTTCTCGACGCAGGCCGCCTACGCCGCTCCGCTGATCCTGCTCGCACAGAACCGGCAGGAGGACCGCGACAAGGAGTCCGTCAGGGAGGATCGCCTCCGCGCCACGCAGACCAAGGCGGACACCGAGTTCCTCGCCCGGGAACTCGCCTCGGTCCGGCTCTCCGTCGGTGAGACGGTCACCCGCGACTACCTCCGGCGGGAGCTCGACGACCTCCGTGATTCCGTCGAGCGGATCGAGACCCTCCTCTCCGGCCTCGAACCCGGGACGTGTAACGCCGATCACAACAAAACCGATTCAGACGTCAAGGGCCGGGGGTAGCCTCGGCCGGGACGGAACGTCGTGGGGCGCAGCACGTTCGCTGGGCCGACCGGGAAGTCGTAGGGGGAAGTCTTGCGCCGTTTTGCGCACAACGCCGATCGCCGGGTTCTGACCAGTGCCGCCGTTACCGCCAGCGCGATCGCTGTGCTGTCGGCCGTGGGACTGAACATGGACGCCAGTCGCCCCGCGCCGCCGGACATCACTCCGCTGGCCGAGTACGCGCCCAGCACGCCGACGGTGACCGAGGCTCCCGCCACCTCCCGCACCACAGAGCCGTCCCCGGAGGAGGAACCGGCCGCACCGGAGGACCCCGGCGCCGCCCACATCGAGCCGGCGACCATCCCGGACGGGCCGCTGGGCATCCCCGGCATCGCCCTCGACGCCTATCACCGCGCCGCGGACCGCCTCAATGCGGAGAAGCCCGCCTGCGAGATGGACTGGACTCTCCTGGCCGGTATCGGCCAGGTCGAGTCCAACCAGGGACGTGGTCGGTTCGACGTCCACGGCAACACCATCGGCCGCATCCTGGGCCCCCGCCTCGATGGGAGCCTTCCGGGAACCGCCGTCATCACCGACACGGACGGGGGCCGGTTCGACGGCGATGCGGAGTTCGACCGCGCGGTGGGCCCCGTGCAGTTCATCCCCTCGACCTGGGCCGGTCTCGGTCGCGACGCCAACGACGACGGGGTGGCCGATCCGAACAACATCTACGACGGCGCGCTGTCGGCGGCGTCCCTGCTGTGTGGGCAGGGGGGATCGATGGCCGATCCCGCCGCCCGCACCCGGGCGGTCCTAGCCTACAACAACTCGCTGGCCTATGTCGCCAACGTGAACGCCTGGGCCCACGGGTATGCGGTCAACGCCGTCCCGCTGCGGTCGGACCTGCCGGAGATCCACCAGCCCGAACCCACCATCGAACCCCCGGAGCCGCCCGAGCGATGCCCCGATGGGTGGGAGGGCGAGCCCACCGAGGCACCCGAGCCCGTTGCTCCGGGTGAGCCCGAGGCCCCGGTGCCCGGTTGCACGGAGGTCGAGCCCCCGACGACTCCGGCCCCGCCCGCGCCCAGCGCCTCTCCTTCGCCGTCGGCGACGCCGACTCCGACGCCGTCGCCCGAACGCCCGGCGCCTCCGGCGGTGGCGCCCCCGGCTCCGGCGCTACCGGGTTTGCCCGTGATCGAGTTGCCCTGCATACCTCCGTTCTGCGTACCGTCGCCGCCTGCCTGAATCGTCACCCGGTGCCGTGACGCCTAGACTCGGGGCATCATGAGTGCACCCAGCGAAGAACTGATCCGGGCCGCCCTGGCGAAGGTCGACGACCCGGAGATCCGGAAGCCGCTCACGGAGCTCGGCATGGTCAAGGGTGTCGAGGTGGACCCCGCCACGGGCCGGGTCGACATCGGCATCTATCTGACCGTCGCCACCTGTCCGATGCGGGACACCATCACCGACCGCGTCCGCACGGCGGTGGCCGACGTCCCGGGCGTCGGCGAGATCGCTGTCGAGCTCGACGTGATGAGCGACGAGCAGCGCACCGAACTGCGCAAGCACCTGCGCGGGGATGCCGCGGAGCCCGTCATCCCGTTCGCCCAGCCCGGCAACCTGACCCGCGTCTACGCGGTCGCCTCGGGCAAGGGAGGGGTCGGCAAGTCCACTGCGACGGTCAACCTCGCCACGGCCCTCGCCTCGCGGGGGCTCTCCGTGGGTGTACTGGACGCCGACATCTACGGCCACTCGATCCCTCGGATGCTGGGGACCGACGCGCGACCGACCCAGGTGGAGCAGATGATCCTGCCGCCCGTCGCGCACGACGTGAAGGTCATCTCGATCGCACAGTTCACGAAGGGCAACACCCCGGTTGTGTGGCGCGGGCCCATGCTCCACCGGGCGTTGCAGCAGTTCCTCGCGGACGTCTACTGGGGTGATCTCGACGTCCTGCTGATGGACCTGCCCCCCGGCACGGGCGATGTGGCGATCTCGATCGCGCAGCTCATCCCCTCCGCGGAGATCCTCGTGGTCACCACGCCCCAGCAGGCTGCCGCAGAGGTGGCCGAGCGGGCCGGATCGATCGCGCTGCAGACCCGTCAGCGCATCGCGGGTGTCATCGAGAACATGTCATGGCTCGAGCTGCCCGACGGCACCAGGATGGATGTCTTCGGCACCGGCGGCGGTGCCGAGGTGGCGGCCAATCTGTCCCGCTCGGTCGGTGCACCCGTCACGTTGCTCGGTCAGGTCCCCCTGGAGCAGGCCGTGCGCGAGCACGGGGACGAGGGCACGCCCATCGTCCTCGCCGAGCCGGATTCGCCGTCCGGGCGCGCATACCGCGAGATCGCGGACGGTCTGGCCGTGCGCCCCCGGGGCCTGGCGGGGATGAACCTCGGGATCGACACCACCCGGCACCTCTGACGGACGGCGACGGCCGGGGGCTCAGCCCCCGGCCGTTCGTGCCGTCTGTCCGCCGCGGGTCGGGCCGGACGCGCGCCGGACCGGTCGTG
>NZ_JAALDT010000146.1:0-8104 GCF_014144995.1 Dietzia sp. DQ11-71
CCCGGTTGTTGCTGGACGCGGCCCGCCGGGCCCGGACGTACGGGCTGCACATGGTGGCGGCGGTCGCCGCGGACCGTGCCCGCGAAGCGGCGTCGCCGGGATCGCAGTACCACTCCCAGGCGGAGCGGATGCTCGCGACCACCGAGCTGGGCGGGCCCCTTGCCGGCCTCACCCGCGTCGGTGCCCCGACCGTCTCGGTCCCGGCCGGGGTCTCGTTGACGCGCCGCGAATCCCAGATCGCCGACCTGGTCGGCCAGGGGCTGACCAACGCCGAGATCGCCGCCGAACTCCACCTGTCCAAGCGCACGGTCGAGGGGCACCTCAACCGGATCTACACCAAGACGGGCACCCGACTGCGAGGCTGAGACCGCTGGGGGCCGAGTCGGATTCGAGGTGTGCGCGTGCAGCAGTCAGAGAGTGATCGGCAGGCCCCGGGCGATCGGGCGACCTTCTGCGAGGCCCCGGCGGCCTACATCGTGGAGACGTACTTCGTGCTCCGGATGGTGATCGCGGGCGCGGCCATCGGCCTTCCCGTGGCACTTCTGGTGTGGGTCACCCTCGACCCCGATTTTCCGATGATGGACTCGCTGAGCTCCTTCTACTACACGCCGGCCCGCGGGCTGTTCGTCGGAACCCTGGTGGCGATCGGGGTCGCTCTGGTGGCGTACCGCGGCTATACGCGCGGTGAGAACCGGCTGCTCAACGCCGCCGGCACCCTCGCGATCGTCGTCGCACTCTTCCCGACCGAGGACCCGGTGATGCCCGGACTGGACGCGGTGAGCATCACCCACGCGGTGGCAGCCACGTCCTTCTTCGTCCTGGCGGCACTGTCGATCTTCTTCTACGGGCAGGAGACGATCGCCTCGATCCCGAACGCAGCGCTGCAGCGCAGCTATCGCCTGGGCTATCGGATTCTCGTGGTGCTGGTCCTGCTCTTCCCGTCCCTCGCGCTGCTCATCGCCTGGCTGATGGACTCCACCCTGTGGCTGTTCCTGGTCGAGACCGCCGCGCTCTACGCCTTCGCGATGTTCTGGATCGTCAAGACCTACGAACTCTCGCGGTCGCATTCCCGGCGCATGCTCGTGTGATGCGTCCGCGCGAAACGGTCAGCGACGTGAACATGCCTCGGTTAATCTGAGCTCACTACTCAACGCCACTCCCATGGCCTTCCCCCTCGAGGTTCACACCATGATCCGTCGTTCCCTCACCGCTCTCGGCCTGGCGACTCTCGTCGCCCTCGGCGCCGCCCCCTCCGCCGTCGCCGCCGGGATCCCCGTCGGATCAGGGGTCATCGCCGTACCGGACATCGCACCGATCGTCGTGCCGGTCCCGATGGGATTCGACGCCGCCACCCTGCCGCTCCTGCCGTTCCCGCTGGTCTGGGCCCCGCAGTTCATGCCCGCGCCGGTCGAGAGCGCGCCCGCGACCACGCCGGCCCGTCGGCTCTCGGGCTGCCGCGAGGCGTGGGACCTCGGAGTGGCCCCCATCCACCGCGGCAGCGAGTACTACGACCCGTCGATGGACGGCGACAACGACGGCATCGCCTGCGAGCGGGACAACCGCTAGGGCTGGCTGGCTCCTGCGGCGGGCGGTGGGCGCGGTGTCCTCGCGGGGTTACGTTCCGTGCGGTGCGATCACGGCCCGCCCGCTGATCTGGCCGTCGACGAGCTGCTGGTAGGCCTCCAGCGCCCGGTCGAGCGGATACACGTGGACCTCCGGCGAGATCCTGCCCGCCCGGTACAACTCCACCACCTCGTGGAGGTCCTCGAGCGTGCCCCAATAGGTGGAGGAGAAGTCCACCTCGTAGGGCAGCTTGAAGGCGTTCCAGGCGAAGTCGTCGCCCGCCAGTCCCACCACCGTCAGCGAGCCCTGCTGGGCCACGCAGGCCGCGGCGAGCTCGAGGGTCGGGCCGGCGCCGACGAAGTCGAACACCGCGTTGACGCCGAGCCCGCCGGTGAGCTCCCTGATCTTCTCGGCGGCGCCCTCGGTGGGGACACCGATCGCGCCATCGGCCTCCGCGGCGGCGATCGCGTCGGGCTTGGTGTCGGTGGCGTAGACGGTGGCCCCGGTGAGCGCCCTGATGATCTGCACCCCGACCAGGCCCAGACCGCCGAGGCCGATGCACAGCGCGGTCGCCCCGGGCGTGGTCAGGTGGGGCATCACGCGTTTGATGGCGTGGTACGGGGTCAGGCCGGCGTCGGCGAGTGGGGCCGCGGCCACGGGGTCGGCGTCGCCGAGGGGGACGAGGTTGCGGGCGTAGGTGGTCATGTACTCGGCCATCCCGCCGTCGCGCCCCAGGCCGGTGGCCAGGTAGCCGACCGACGGCACGTCCTGGCAGTAGGTGTCCTGTCCGCGCGAACACGGCTTGCACCGGCCGCAGCCGATCGGTCCGTAGACCAGGTAGGCATCGCTCTTCGTCAGCCCTGTGACGCCCGGGCCCAGCTCCTCCACCCATCCCGAGACCTCGTGGCCCAGGGTGAACGGCGGGGTGAGAAAGCCCGTGGGATCGCCGGGATAGTCGTGGAACAGGCCCACGTCGGAATGGCACGCACCGGAACCGGCCACCTTGAGCAGGACCTCGCCGGGGCCCGGGGAGGGCCGGTCGACATCCTTGAGTACGGGGAAGGTCTTGAAACCCTCGAACACGACTGCCTTCATGGCTGCACACCTCGCTGAATCGCCGGAGGACGCACCGGACGAGTGACGTCCGTCACAAGTATCCCCCGGCTGTCCAGAGGCGCCGGCTGTCCAGAAAAGCCAGCGGGCCGGACCCCGGGGAGGGGTCCGGCCCGACGGCTCAGCGCGTGCCCCGGCTCAGGCGGAGGCGTCCCTGGCGGCGGCCTTCTCCGAGGCGTCGTCAGCGGTGGGCAGGCTGCCGGCGGCGTTCTCGAGGTGCGCGCGCACGAACCACTGGAACTTCTCCAGCTCCGCGGTCTGGCCGATGAGGATGTCCTCGGTGACCGGGTCCACGTCGCCGGCCACCGAGATGGCCTTGCGGTGATCGGAGATCATGCCGTCGTAGACCTTGTCGAGCGCTCCGAGGTGGGCCTGCGCGGTGTCCCGGCCGAGGGAGTAGTCATCCCACGAGCGGTGATCGGCGTTCGCGCCCATCGTGCCCACCGGCGAACCGCCCAGCGTGGCGATGCGCTCGGCCAGCACGTCCGCGAAGCCACGGACGAGCTCGACCTGCGGGTCCAGCATCTCGTGCACCGAGATGAAGTTGGGACCCACGACGTTCCAGTGCACGTGCTTGAGCGTGAGGTGCAGGTCGTTGCACGCCGTCAGGCGCTTCTGCAGCGTCTCGGCGAGCGTGGCGGAGTCGGCGCTGGACAGTCCGGGAACAGTGAATTGAGGCATGGCTCGACCGTAGCGGCGGCGGCTGCCGGTTGCGACCGATCGTCGCGTCGGTGCGGCCCGGCGGCCGACCGGCGCCACCTCGCAGACCGTGACGTTCCGGACCACCGTCAGCGGCGCCGGGGCCCTGGTCGGCCGGATCGACGACTTCCATCCGGCCGGGTTCGAGCTGGTCCGGGCGCGGGAGAGCGTCTGATACCTGGTCGGCGGCCAGACGTGGTCGACGGTCACCGACGACGAGATCCGCGATTCCGCCACCAACTCCGTCCGCCACTCCGGGGCCGGGTGGACCACCGCCGGCAACGCCAAGGCCACCCTCGAGACCACCTACCGCGTGCCCGACGACGCGACCTCCGGCGACGTGCTCAACACCGGCGCCGCCACGACCCTCGTCCTGGCCAGCGGCCGCAAGGTCGCCAACCCCATCAACACCTGCGTGACGATCCGCGAGCCCAACCCCGCCGAAGCCGTCACCGGCAGCCTCGAGGGACTGGGTCTGGGGTCGCTGACCTCCGGCTCGAGCGCGCTGGGCGACATCGGCGCCGACCCCGCCGTGTTCTCCGCCGACCTCATCAACAACATCGACGTCGGGCAGTTGATCGGCGCAGTCGCCGGGAGCTGAGCCCCGGAGCGCCGAGGGCCGCGGCAGGATCTGACTCTGACGCGGCCCTCGTCGTCGTCACCCCAGTCCGAACATCCTCCCGACGAGCCCGAAGACCAGCACCAGCACCACCAGGACGACGATCGCCAGCAGCACCACGATGCCGACCCGCGAGTTCGACTTGGTCGGGCTCTGGCCCGTGCGAGCGCTGTCCGAGGCCAGGGAGGTGGAATCCGAGTCCGGCGTCATGGGACCCACGGGGGAGCCGCCCGCGTCGAGGTCGGGGGAGTCGCTGGGATCCGGATCCGGGGGCGTAGTCGTCATAGCCCGTGTGTACACGATTCGCCACGGGTGTGACCGCCGTGATCGAAGGGGCCCCCGTCCCCGAACGCGTGCCGGGCGAAGCGCGTGCCGATCAGTTCATGCGTGGCGGTGTCGGGGTGCAGTGCGTCGGGGAGCGGGTGCTCGTCGGCGTCCGCGGATCCGTACAGTGCGGTGCCGTCGAGATGGTGGAGGTTCTCGTCGTCCCGGGCCTCCACGATCGACGCGAGCGCGTCACGGATGACGCGGAGAGTCAGCCGCCCCTGCGCGGTGTCCCCGGTCTCGCCCGTCGCGATGAACCGCACCTCACCCGTGTGGAAGGTGTCCGGATCGAACGCGCCGGGGCCCGGGGTGTCCTCGTGGATCCCGCAGTAGATCGGCGAGACGAGCAGCAGCGGGGTGGTGGGGTGCCCGTCACGGATCGTGTCGAGGAACCCGTGCACCGCGGGGACGAACGCGCGCAGCCGCATCGAGTCCGAGTTGGTGACGTTGATGCCCAGCTTGAGGCTGATCAGGTCGGCGGGGGTGTCGCGCATGACGCGGGCCATGAACGGGTCGACGAGCGCGCTGCCGCCGACGCCGAGGTTGCGCAGGTCCACGCCCCCGAGTCGGGCGGCGAGGGCGGGCCAGGTCCGCGCCGGCGACGTGGCGTTGGAGCCGTGGCTGATCGAGCTCCCGTGGTGGAGCCAGCGGCGCCTGTCCGTCGGCGCGGGTGTCACCGGGGCATCCGTCCGGAGTTCGACGAGGTCGACCTGCTCGTTGTGCGGCAGCCACAGCTCGACGAGTTTCTCGCCGGCGCCCAGCCCGGTGAACCGCGTGAGGTGCGGTGGGCCGGGCACGAGCTCGGTCACGCCGGTCTGGAGGTCCGTCTCGATGGCGTCGCCGCCGGTGAGCCGGTTGCTCGCGACGAGTCGGTGGTCGACCACCAGATCGATGTTCCCGCGAGAACGGTGGATACCGCGGTAGGCGAGACGGGTGGGGTGGGTGACCAGCTCGATGCTCTCCGCGTCGGTGACCACCGCGACCCGGACCCCGGAGGGCTGCGCCTCGACCGACAGCAACTGCGGATCGGGGAACCGGGCGCAGACCCAGGCCGGAAGCCGATGCGGCCGCAGCCCGCGCGAGGTCGGCTCGAGGTACTCGTGACCGCGCAGGAGCTCGGGCGTCAGGGGAGTGCGGATGGTCATGGGCCAAGTGTCCACTACGGGCGCCGTGTGGCCGGGCTGGTGGGCGCCTGCGTTTGCCGGCGGCGGGGGCTCGGCGCGGTCTAACAGGGCTAGTGACTTGCGAGGAGGTCGGCGAACATGGCTTCGTCTGAGTCCTTGAAGTAGTGGCCGTGGGTGCGCATCACGGTCTGGATGCTGTCTGCTCCCACAAGAACGACCTCGAAACGGTCGACGTCGGCGCTGTTGCGGTACTTCGCCTCGGTGTCCTCGTAGGCGGCGACGGCCAGCTCGGTATCGGTGAACTCGTCCTGGTGGATGAGTCGCTGTTCGTCGAAGCTGTAGACCAGCAGGAAGTGAACTAGTGACTGCGACATCGAGTCCTCCCTGGTTCGGTCTTGCTCGACTGTTCTGCGGTTACGAGGCAAGCGTAGCCACACGCTCCGGCGCAACAAGGAATCGTCCAATGTGCATTCAGCCAGCGCCCATAATCGGGCATTATTCGTCGCCTGAGATCTTGGTCCAGCAGGGCAAGGCCAACAGCCGAGTCGAGTTCAGCGGCGGTAGGCCGTCGTCGAGCGGGCGGAGTTTGGCGTAGAGGTCTCTGAGCGCACGCTTGTCGGGCAGGAATTGGCCGCCAGCGGCGCGTTCGAGCACGGTGAGCGTACTGATGAGATTGATGCTCCCGACCGACTGGCCGCTGTGCCTGAGTCGACGTAGACGATCGCTCTCCCGCGATGCGCGTTCGCGACCGTCGCGGTCGTCGATGAGTACGAGCACGTCGCTTCCCGACTCGGCAGCTACCGCGGCGTGGGCAATGACCATGGTCTCCCCGAGATCGCGGGAGCGTCGAATGCGCTGGGCGAAGGGCGTACCGCTGATGCGGGTGACCGCGCGTACCAACTGGTCCGTCTCGTCGTCGGAAAGGACTTCCAGATACTTCGGCGTGAGCTTGCTCATTACCCGTCCAGCAGCTTCAAACCGAGGATGTGTGGCCTTCTGTCGCATCTCTCGCGCGACGGTTTCCGGCACGCAGAGGGAGCCGAGCGTGCCGAACAGCAGTCGTTCGCTGTGCGAGGCGAAGAAGTTCAGTCCGGGTCCGGCGTCCATGATCGGGCGCGGGGTCATACCGTCCCGCCCTCGCGCCCCTCGTCGTCGAGGTCGCTCAGGTCGATACTGACGGTGGGAAGGTCGGATGCATCGAGCGATGAGACTTCGGCCCTGCGCGGAACGACACCTGCCTGTGCCAATTCGGCTTCCACTTGCTCGGCGTCGATGCCTCTCAGTGAGGCGATGGTCTGCGCGCTGACGACCCCCTCTGCGTAACCGGAGATTGCGCGAGCCAAGAGCTTTCGCGGTGGACGCGGCCGGTCGGATTCTGCTTCCAGAGATCGGTACTGGTCGCTCCATCCGTAGCGGGCGGCGAGCGTCGGGGTAGAGAGAGATCCCCACTCCTGCTTAGTCGACTCGGTGATGTACCCGGCACGTTCCAGGTTTATCGCGGCAATCGGCGGTGACACCAGAAACCACTGCACCACCGCTGACAAGTCCGCTTCGGAAAACGACACGCGCTGACCCAGGTGAGTTTCGAGTCCCTCTTCTGGGATCAGCAGGTGTCGCGCGAATGAGTCGGCGCGAACCTCTGCCGGAGAGCGTTCGCTGAGGTCTTGACCTGCGTTCCAGTCGTCGAAAATCACATGGGCAAGCTCATGGGCGAGTGTGCTTCGTTGCCTCATTGGGTGGCGAGTACGCGAAACGCCAATGAAGATGGCGCCGCGCGACGGATCCCGCATCGCTAATCCGTGCTGGTCTCGGTCCGCGTCGAGGACGGCGACATCGATCCCCGTGGACTGCTCGATGATCGCCGCGAGATCGCCCAAGGGTTGGACGCCGAGCCCATGCCTGGCGCGGAAGTCCATCGCCGCGCGCTTGCCGGCTTGCTCGGCGGACATTCCCTCTGTGCCCGTCATATGCTCGCGAATATCGCCTGGTCGTCGAGGTAGGCGTCCAGCTCAATGAAGTGAAGTAGCTGTTCGTGCATTTGCTCCATGGCCGATCCGTTGGTGGCTCGAGCGGCGAACTGCACTCGTTCGGAGGCGTCTGAGCCAGTCAGAAAAGCAACTGTCACGCCGGTGGCGTCGGCGATCTGGATGAGCTCGGGCATTTTGGCGGCGCGATGGCCGCTGACAACCCGGCTCAGCGTCGCTTGCGAGATCCCGGTGCGGTTCTGGAGTTCTCGCTGGGAGATGTTCGCCAGCTTGAGCGCAGCTGCAATCCTCGCACCGTGGGGCAGCGTTGGCATCCGGACCACCTCCTGAATCACTACTGCAGAACTGATTCAGTGTAGCTGAGGAGTGGCCCAGCAGTCGAGCCCGTAGGTGGCGTTATGGGCGGCCACAGAGCGACGAACTTCCAGTGCAGTCCTCCTCGTCGTCGTCGGACTCGTCACCCATCGGGGCGGTGACCGACCCGCCCGGCCCGACCGGACCACCTGAGCGCCGGCGTCACCGCGGCCGGCGCCGCACCCCGCCGTAGATCCCCTGGCGGGTGATGAGGCGCTGGAGCACGACGTCGTTGACCCGCGCCGGCACGCGCACGCCTCGGCCGGTGGGCGTGAACACGATCAGGCCGTCACGGAGCGGGCCGAGCACCGAGCCCCATCGGC
>NZ_JAALDT010000147.1:0-3667 GCF_014144995.1 Dietzia sp. DQ11-71
GGCGGCCGCCCTCGGCGAGCTCGGCTACCGGGTCACCGCGTTCACCTACCACGACGCCGCCCGGCGCGCGCATTCCGTGGCCGCCCAGGGCGGGATGAACGCCGCCCGCGGCCGCCGGGTGGACGGAGACTCCGTGGCCAGGTTCGTCGCCGACACCGTCTCGGGCGGGGACTTCCGTGGGCGGGAGGCCGAGGCGTTCCGGCTGGGCGAGGAATCCGCGCGGGTGATCGATCACTTCTCCGCCATCGGGACCCCCTTCGCACGCGAGTACGGCGGCGTCCTGTCGACCCGGTCCTTCGGCGGCGTGCAGGTCTCGCGCACGTACTACTCCCGCGGTCAGACCGGCCAACAACTCCAGCTCGCGGGCGTCTCGGCCCTGCAGCGGCAGATCCGTGCCGGCGCCGTCACGCTGCACACCCGCCACGAGATGCTCGACCTCGTCGTCGACGATTCGGGGTGCCACGGTGTGGTGGTCCGTGACCTGGTGTCCGGCCACATCCGGGCCGAGACCGCGCACGCGGTCGTCCTCGCGACCGGTGGCTACGGGACCGTCTTCCACGACTCCACGCTCGCGATCCACTCCAACGCCTCGGCGGTGTGGCGCGCGCACCAGCGGGGGGCCCTGTTCGCCTCACCGTCGTTCGTGCAGTTCCACCCCACCGCGCTGCCCAAGGACAACGACTGGCAGGCCAAGACGATCCTCATGAGCGAATCGTTGCGCAACGACGGCCGCGTCTGGGTCCCGCTCCACGACGGCGACGACCGGCCGCCCGGGGAGATCCCGGACGCCGACCGCGACTTCTTTCTCGAGCGCCGATATCCCGCCTTCGGCAACCTCGTGCCCCGCGACGTGGCCTCCCGGGCGATCACCTCCGAGATCCGTGCCGGGCGAGGGGTGGGGCCACGCCGCAACTCCGTCTACCTGGACTTCCGTGACGCCCTGTCCCGCGACGGGCGCCGGACGATCACCGAGCGCTACGGCAACCTGTTCGAGATGTACGCCCACGCCACCGGCGAGGACCCGTACGCCGTACCCATGCGCATCGCGCCGACGTGCCACTTCACGATGGGCGGGCTGTGGAGCGACTTCGACCTGCAGACGTCGATCCCCGGCCTGTTCGTCGGCGGCGAATGCGGCTGGGCGTATCACGGCGCGAACCGACTCGGTGCGAATTCCCTGCTCAGCGCGAGCGTCGACGGGTGGTTCACCCTTCCGTACTCGGTGCCGGCGCACCTGGCCACCCGCCTCGGGGACGACCTGCCGGGCGACGACGACGAGGTGGTCGTGGCCGCCGTGGCCCGCGCCCGGACGCGGGTGCGGAACCTGCTCGCGGTGGGCGGCTCGACCGGGCCCGAACACTTCCACCGTGAGCTCGGCGAGATCCTCTACTCGGGCTGCGGCGTCACACGAACGGCCGACGGCCTGACCCGGGCGCTCGAGCGCATCCGTGACCTGCGGACCCGGTTCTGGACTGGCCTGCGGGTCACGGGCGCAGGCGGTCACCTCAACCAGGTGCTCGAACTGGCCGGGCGGGTCGCCGACTTCCTCGAACTGGCGGAACTGATGTGCGTGGATGCGCTGGACCGGGACGAGTCGTGCGGCGCCCACTTCCGCGACGAGCACCAGACGCCTGACGGCGAGGCCCGGCGGGACGACCGTCGGTGGGCCTTCGCCTCCGCCTGGGCCTCCGAGGGCGATGACCGTGGCGGGCCCCGGTCCTTCACCCGCCACGCCGAACCGCTGGAGTTCTCGGCGGTCGCCCCCACCGCGAGGGATTACCGATGAGGCTCACCCTGCGAATCTGGCGACAGTCCGGGCCCGACATGGCCGGGCGGTACGAGGAGTTCGAGGTCCACGACGCCCGGCCGGAGATGAGTGTCCTGGAGTTGCTCGACGTCCTCAACGCCGACCTGGTGGACGCGGGCGTCGAACCGGTGGCGTTCGACTCCGACTGCCGTGAGGGGATCTGCGGGGCCTGCGGCGTCACCGTCGACGGACGCCCCCACGGTCCCGCGGAGAACACCCCGTCGTGTCACCAGCGGCTGACCCCCTACGCCGACGGGGACATCCTGCGCATCGAACCGCTTCGCGCCGCCGTGTTCCCTGTCATCCGCGATCTGGTGGTGGACCGCTCCGCTCTGGACGGGGTCGTCGAGTCCGCGGCCCATGTGGGAATCCCGGCCGGCGCCGCCCCGGACGCGGACTCGACCCTCCAGGGTCACGACACGGCGGAGACCGCGCTGGACTTCGCGGCGTGCATCGGGTGCGGGGCGTGTGTGGCGGCCTGCCCCAACGGCTCGGCCAACCTGTTCGTGGGGGCCAAACTCGGGCACCTCGCCCTCATGCCCGTCGCGGGCGCCGACCGCGCGACCCGCGCCCGCGAGATGGTCAGCGCCGCCGACGAGGAATTCGGACCCTGCTCGCTCTACGGGGAGTGCTCGCGGGTGTGCCCGGCGGGGATCCCGCTGCGGGCGATCGGCGTGGTCAACCGTGAACGGCTCCGGGCGGTCTTCCGGCGCTCGTGAGCGAGCGGCGCCGCCTTGGCCACGTGCACGAAGGCCGGCACGTCGCACCCGGGTGACGACCGGGCCGTCCGTGACCTACACGTCGTCCTCCCCGACCGGTCCGCCCTCGCCCTCCCACGTCTCGATCATCCTGACCTTGGTCCGGGTGAACTTGCGGCGCACGCCCACTCCCCCGCGGTCGCTCTCCGGGATGAAGCGCGCACCGAAATGGGTCAGGGCGTCGGTGAGGGCCTGCACCTCGGCCTCGTCGAGGTCGCCCGCCCCGCGCTCGTAGTCCCGGATCCTCTCCTCGTTCACCCCGGAGCGAAGGGCGACGACCTTGGTGGAGACCAGGCACAACGCTCGCGCGGCACGCGCGAGACTGGGGTCCATGAACAGTTCTGAGTGAGTCATGACCCCATCCTGCCAGCGCGACGCCGGGGGGGCGCCGTCGACGGGTCAGCGCATGCGTTGGGAGATGACCTTGGAGATGCCGTCGCCCTGCATCGACACCCCGTAGAGCACGTCGGCGACGTCCATGGTGGGTTTCTGGTGGGTGATGACGATGAGCTGGCTGGTCTCCCGCAGCTGCTCGAACAGCCCGATGAGCCGCCGCAGGTTGGTGTCGTCGAGCGCCGCCTCGACCTCGTCCATGACGTAGAACGGGCTGGGGCGGGCCTTGAATATCGCCACCAGCATGGCGACCGCGGTGAGCGACTTCTCGCCGCCGGACAGCAGCGACAACCGCTTCACCTTCTTTCCCGGTGGCCGCGCCTCCACCTCGATCCCGGTGGCGAGCATGTCCTCCGGCTCGGTGAGGATCAGTCGCCCCTCCCCTCCGGGGAAGAGCGTGGAGAAGACACCCCGGAACTCGCGCTCGACGTCGACCCACGCCTCGGTGAAGATCTGCTCGATGCGCTCGTCGACGTCGTCGATCACCCCCTCGAGGTCGGACCGGGCCTTCTTCACGTCGTCGAGCTGGGTGGACAGGAACGCGTAGCGCTCCTCCAGGGCCGCGAACTCCTCCAACGCCAGCGGGTTGACCTTGCCCAGGGTGGCCAGGTCCTTCTGCGCCGACCTGAGACGACGCTCCTGTTCGGCGCGCACGAACGGCATCGGCGGCGGCGGGGTCACGTCCTCGCCGCGCTCGCGAGCCGCCTCG
>NZ_JAALDT010000148.1:0-3348 GCF_014144995.1 Dietzia sp. DQ11-71
TACGTCAGTGTGGGAAACAGGGCGCGGGCATTGTCCAGGGCCTGTGGGTCGTACACGACGGTGCTCGCGCCCTTGAGCGAGAGCATGCCCGCCACGTTCAGCGCCGGCGAGTCCCGCACGTCATCGGAGTTCGGCTTGAACGCCGCCCCCAGCACGGCGACGGTCTTGCCGATGACCGTCCCGCCGCACGCCTCGACGGCCAGGTCCACCATCCGCTCGCGTCGGCGCATGTTGATCGAGTCGACCTCCCGCAGGAACGTCATCGCCTCGTCCGCGCCCAGCTCACCGGCCCGGGCCATGAAGGCGCGAATGTCCTTGGGCAGACACCCACCACCGAAGCCCAGGCCGGCATTGAGGAAGCGCCGCCCGATCCGCTTGTCCATGCCGATCGCATCGGCCAACACCGTCACATCGGCGCCGGCGGCCTCACACACCTCCGACACCGCGTTGATGAAGCTGATCTTGGTCGCCAGGAACGCGTTCGCGCTGACCTTGACCAACTCTGCCGTAGCCAGGTCCGTCACGATCACCGGGCACGGATCCGACTCCAGGATCGGCGCGTACGCCTCGGACACCAACTCCCGCGCGAGCCCCAGTGCCGACTCACCGCCGGCCAGGCCGATCACGATCCGATCCGGCGTCAGGGTGTCCGCCACGGCGAAGCCCTCGCGGAGGAACTCCGGGTTCCACAGCACCTCGACCCGCACCCCGTCCGGGGCGCGGGAATCGGCGATCTGTTGCAACCGCGCGGCCGTGCCCACCGGCACCGTCGACTTGCCCACCACCGCCGCATCCGCGGACAGCAGGGGCGTCAGCCGCGCCACGACGTCCTCCACGTGCGAGGTGTCGGCAGCGAACTCACCCTTGCGCTGCGGGGTCCCGACCCCGATGAAGTGCAGGTCCGCGAACGCGGCCGCCTCGGCGTAGTCGGTGGTGAACCGCAACCGCCCCGACTCCACGTGCCGCAGCAGGATCTCCGGCAGCCCCGGCTCGTAGAACGGCACCTCGCCCCGGCGCAGCCGCTCGATCTTGGCCTCGTCGACGTCCACCCCCAGCACCTCGTGGCCCAGCTCGGCCATGCAGGCGGCGTGGGTGGCACCGAGGTACCCGGTCCCGAACACGGTCATACGCATGGCGCTGTTCTACCCCGTCGACGCGGCGCGGTGGGAACGGGCTGGTGAACGGAGGGCGAGCAGCGCGCGCCGGATGGCCGCCGCCGTCCGCCGGGTCACCGGAAGTTCAGGTACGCCTTGGAGGCGGTGGGGCCGCGCTGGCCCTGGTACTTCGAGCCCACGGAGGCATTGCCGTACGGGGTCTCGGCGGGACTGGAGAGCCGGAACAGGCACAGCTGGCCGATCTTCATCCCGGGCCACAGCGTGATGGGCAGGTTCGCCACGTTCGACAGCTCGAGGGTGATGTGGCCGTCGAACCCGGGGTCGATGAAGCCGGCGGTGGAGTGCGTGAGCAGCCCGAGTCGACCGAGCGACGACTTGCCCTCGAGCCGGCCGGCCAGGTCGTCGGGCAGGCGGAGTCGCTCGAGGGTGGCCCCCAGGACGAACTCGCCGGGGTGCAGGACGAACGGGTCCCCCTCGGCGGGCTCGACCAGTTCGGTGAGCTCGTCCTGCTGCTGCGCGGGGTCGATGTGGGTGTAGCGCGAGTTGTTGAAGACCCGGAACATCCGGTCGAGCCGGACGTCGATGCTCGACGGCTGGATCAGCGCGGGGTCGAGGGGGTCGATGCCCAGCCGCCCGTCGGCGAGCTCGGTACGGAGGTCACGGTCGGAGAGCAGCACGGTCCTGAGGGTACCGCGCGCCCCCGGCGAGCAACCGGAGCTGGGTCCCCAGCTCGGCGACGTCTGTGCAGGCCTCGGCGAACGGCAGCCGTTCGCGCCGCGCGCGGCCCTCGCGGTCCGTCAGCTCGAGGTCGACGCCGGCGCGGTCGATGCCGATCAGGAGGGGGCGCTCGGCGGGCAGGCACCGGCAGACACGCAGGGCCAGCCGCGGCACCACCTGGCAGCGCGGATCGTTGAGGTGGTCGAGCCAGTGCCCCTCGAGGTCGGTGAAGGGGTCGGGCCCGGAGGTGGCGAGGTCGTCGAGGGCGATGTCGGTGACGCCGGAGTCATCGGTGAGCAGGATCCGCTCCGTCCGGAGCCGGACGAGCGCCGACTCGGATCCGACCCCGAGCAGGGCCGAGTCGGGCAGGTCTCGCGCGATGCGGGTGGCGGCGTGGCGTTGGGCGCGCGCGTCGATCTGTTCGACCAGTCCGTCGACGACGACGAGGCGGCGACACCGGCCCCGGGCTGCCCCGCCGAGGATCTCGTCGAGCACCTCGAGACGGGCGTGCACTCCCCCGGACGGGATCGCCGCGGCGTCGGCCGTCGGGATGACGAGGCTGAGGTCGGCCGTTCCGGAAGTCCGGTGCGCGAGCGCGACCGCGGGAGTGGCGTTCACGCGGGAGCCGGCGGTGGGAGCGGGGAGACTCAGCGTGGCCCTCGCGCAGCGCCGCAGTGCCGAGCTCGCCCGTTCGGCCGGCTCGGGAACGGGTCCCACCAGTGATCGCATGCCTTCGCCCTCTCGTCATCGCGGTCCCGGCCTTTTCCGTTCCGGCGCCTCAGGGGTAGTGGCGCCGGAACGGAAAACACCGGAGCGGGGACGTGACTACCCGCAGCGAATAACTTAGGTAAGGCTTACCTGTAAAGACAAGGGCTTTCAGCGAATTCTTGTGAAGTGATTCACCGCGTCAGCGCGGAGAGTTGGGCGAGAACGTCGTCGGAATCGGCGCAGACCTGCGCGAACGGGAGTCTGACGAGGTCGCGGAACCCGCCACCGGTCGATCCGATGCGTAGGTCGACCCCGTACCGGTCGATCGCGACGATCCGCGGATCCGTGCCCGCGATCTGCCGCCCGGCACGCAACGCGAGACGGGAGGCGAGCCCGGTGTCGGCGGCGAGGCGGTGCAGCCAGACCTGCTCGTCGACGCCGATCGGGTCGACCGCCGCGGCGGCAAGGGACGCCCGGGGAACCACGTGGACGCCGTCCGCGGTGAGGTAGGTGATCTCCAGTGGCTGCAACTCGCTCAGGCGGAGCGACCCGCCCTCCGAGTTCGGGCCCGTCCCGCCCCCGTCGGCGGTGACCAACCTGCGCCGACGCGCCGGGGACGAGGCCGTCACGATCCCGGAGAGGGTGACAACTCCCCGGGCGACAGCGCAGTCGTCGTCGTCGCCCCCGGCAGCCCGCCCCCCACCACCGGCCCCTCCGCGTCCCGCACCACACGACGCGGGTCGGCCGTCGAGAGCGAACGACGGGCGCGGCTCGGAACCCCGGCACCGACCGGTACACACCGTGTCGA
>NZ_JAALDT010000149.1:0-5103 GCF_014144995.1 Dietzia sp. DQ11-71
CGCTGGCGTGGTGGGGCTCGGCGAGTCGTTCATGGCGGGCGACTGGGCCACTCCGGACCTGTGTGCCGCCATCGCGGTGCTGGCCCCGTGGATCGCCTCGAACGCCGACTGCGCGCACCCTGGTGAACGCGCGTACGGCCGGGAGGGTCGCGGCCCCGCCGGTGGCGGTCGTCGGCGTGGCGGGCCGGTCGCCGTGGAACTGGAGGATTCGGTCCCCGGCGCGCTGACCTCGCTGTACACGGACGAGACGATGTCGACCGCGGGTGCAGTGTTCGCTTCCGGAGCGCGCACCCGTGCCCGGTTGGACGACGGGACCGAGGTGGTACGCCTCGAAGCGCCGGCGGCTCCGCCGCACCGCACCGACCTCGGCGACGCCCAACGCCGGGCCGCGGACACCCTGTTGACGCTGGCCGGGATCGGGGAGGGGACCCGTGCCCTGGTCGCCACACCGGGGTGGGGCGAACTGCCCATGAGGGCTGCCGAGCGCGGGGCGCACGTCCGAACCATGACATCGTCGACGGAGAGACTGGCGACGCTCGGGTCGAGGTTCACCGCGGCAGGTCTCGACGAGGAGATCTCGCTGTTCCTCGGAGCGCCGTCGGAAGTCGCGGGCGCGGTCGACTCCGTCGTCGCGGTGGACCCCGGCATCACCGCCGGATCCGCCGGGCACGCCGAGGTCCTCGCCGTGGCCGCCCGGCTTCTCGGCCCGGGGGGCCGTCTCGCCCTCCAGACGACGGTCTCACCGGGTCGGCCCACCCCGGCGGTCGTGGAGCTGGCCGCGTGGGAGTCCCGTTACGTGTCCGAGGCGGGGCCCCCGGTGGGGTGGTCGGAACTCGTCGAGATGGTCGACCGGGCGCCCTGTCTGACGCTCCGGGGGCGGGTGGAGATCACCGCTCATCATGCGGAGACCGTGCGCCTGTGGTCGGAGACGTTCGCGCAGCGCGGACGCGATGCCGCCGCGCTGGGGTTCGACGCCGTCTACCGACGGATGTGGTCGTTCCACCTGGCGGCCTTGGAGACCGGGCTCCGCAGTGGATGGGTCGAGTCGGTTCAGCTGCTCGCGACGGCCGGTGAGGCGGTCCGGCGGCGCGCGGACGGGCGCACGACATAGGGTTTGCCCCATGGGCAACATCCTCACCCCGATCGCCGTGTGGTTCGGCCGACAGGACGCCACCCGGGAGAACTCCCACCTGGTCGTGACGGTGGACCGGTGGCTCGACCGGGTCACGCGCGGACGGGTGCCGCTTCTCCGGATCGCGGGGCTGCCCACTCTGACCCTGCACGTCCCTGGTCGCAGGAGCGGCGCACCGCGCAGCACGCCGCTGTTGTGCGCGTCGTGGGGGAACGGGCTGGTCGTCGTCGGCTCGAACTGGGGCGGGCAGAAGACCCCGGCCTGGGTCCACAATCTCCGGGCCGCCGCCGAGGGCGAGGTCGAGATCTCGGTCTACGGCGCGAGGCTGGTCGTCGACGTCCGCCAACTGACCGGTGACGAGCGGGACTCGGCATGGTCGGCGGCGGTCCGTGTCTGGCCGAACTACGAGATCTACGCTCGGCGCACCAGCCGCGAACTGCCCGTCTTCCACCTCACGCCCCGCCTGTAGTCGCGGGAGCGCGGGTCTCGCGGGAGCGGCGCGGGAGCGCGGGTCTCGCGGGAGCGGCGCGGGCGATCCGGTCACGTCCGCGCCGGGCGGCCCGGGTCATCCGCGACGGGCGACCATGTTCATCGCGGTGGCGGTGAGGATCGGATCCCCGTCCTGGTTGACCAGCGTGACATCGGTGGTGAGCACGCCGCGGTCCGGCTTGGTCCTGGACGGTCGGACCCCGGTGGTCTCGCAGAGCAGGCTCAGACGGTCGCCCGGCCGCAGCGGGCGCACCCACCTCAGTTCGTCGATGCCGGGGGAGGCCAGGCTCGCCACGCTGGTCAGGTAGTTGTCCGCGAACAGGCGCATCATCAGTGCGGCGGTCTGCCACCCGCTGGCGATGAGTCCGCCGAACGGGCCGGCGGCGGCCGCCTCGGGATCGGTGTGGATGCTCTGCGGGTCGTACCGACGCGCGAACTCCATGATCTCGTCGGCGTCGACCGACTCCTCACCGAACCGGTACCTCGCGCCCTCGGTGTAGTCCTCGAGGTACCTGTCGTCGATCGGGGCGGTGAACTCGTCGTACGTCTCGTCCTGCATCGTCTCTCCCACGTCGGTGTGTACGCTTTTTAGTTAATCACCACTCACCGACTGGAGGACGGAGATGGCGTACTTCGATCGCCTCGGGCCGGACAGATTCCGCCCGACCGAGCACGTCAGCGGAGCGTGGGACGAGTCGACCCAGCACATCGGACCCGCACTCGGTCTGCTCGTGCACGCCGTCGAGCTCGACCTGGCCGCTCGTCGCGACGATCCCATGGTGGTGTCCCGCCTGTCCTACGAATTGCTCGGTGTGGTGCCGATGGACATCATGGACATCCGGGTGGAGGTCGTCCGACCGGGGCGCACCATCGAGTTGGTCGAGGCCACCTGTGGGCACGGCGAGCGCACCGGCATCCGACTGCGGGCGTGGCTGCAGCAGCCCCGCGATACCGAGGCGATCGCGGGCGCCGGATTCGACCCGATCCCGCCGCCGGAGCGGATGGAGCCGTGGGACCCCACCACGATCTGGCGCGGGGGGTACCTCGCCTCGGTCGAGGTCCGGCGGATCAGCGACGGCCCCGGCCGGTCGCGGTACTGGGTCCGTACCGGCGTCCCACTCCTGACCGGCGAGGATGTCAGCGCACTGGCGCGGATGGCCGCGCTGTTCGACATCGCCAACGGGATGGCGGTCCGGGCCGATCCGACGTCGGTGCACTATCCGAACATCGACCTCACCGCGCACCTCACCCGCCCGCCGGCAGGCGAGTGGCTGGGGTTCGACACCCGTGTGACCTTCGGGCCCGGCGGACTGGGGCTGACGTCGAGCGTGATCCACGATGAGGCCGGACCGTTGGGGACCGTCGCCCAGTCGCTCACAGTCCGACCGTGAGCTGTCGGAGATAGCACCGCATGCCGGAGCCGGTGTCGGGGTCGCGGTCGGAGAACCCGTGCCGTTCGTAGAACCGACGGGCACCGGCGTCGTTGGTGTCCACGTTGATGAGTATCTCCTCGCCGCCCCGGGACCGCACCTCGTCGACGGCGCGGGCCAGCAGCGCGGTCCCCACCCCGTTCCCGCGGAGGTCATGACGGACGTAGAGTTCCTCGAGCTGTGCCAGCGGACCGTCCCACAGGGGGGTGGGGCGCAGGGTGAGGAACGCGAACCCGATGTCCGCCGTGTTCTCGCCGCCGATATCCGAGCCGACTCGAGCGAGGACCGCCAGGACGTCGTCCCGGCGCAGCAGGTACTCGAATCGGGCGGCGGCGGTGGGGCCGTCCGGGGTCTCCGCGCCGAATTCGGTGTTGAAGTCGAACAGCAGGCGCCCCAGTGACTCCGCGTCCGCGGGCGTGGCCATGCGGATCTCCGCCGGTTCGGCAGGACGCGCCGGGGCCTGCGCAGTGTCCTCTACAGATGGTGCGGCCGTGTCGAGTAAGTGGCGCAGGCGGTCGAGATCCTCGGCCACGGCGGCGGCGTCCTTCTCGAACTCGTGGTCGTCGCCGTCGGTCCCGCGCAGGGTGAACACCACCTCGCTCCCGTGCGGGTGGGGGAGGACCCGCAGGGGGTTGAGGGTGACCGTCCCGTCGGGGAGTGTGACCTCGTGGTCCAGGACACCGAACGCGTTGGTGGGCGCGAACCGGACGCGGACCTCGCCCATGGGGGAGTTGACGACGAGAATGTCGCCGTCGGATCGCACCTCACCCGCCGCGAGTCCGGCCGCCCACGACGGCAGGTGGGCGGGGTCGGCGGCGAGGGCGTAGACCTCGTCGGGGGAGCGGCGGATGACCACGCCCAGGTGCCGGGTGCGCATGGGACGAGTATCCGCCGCGTCCGCCGTCCGCGCCAGGGTGCAGCAGAGGCAAAGTGGTCAGACTGTGGCGCGGGTGGTCGGGATGTGGCGCGGGTGGTCAGGGAACGGCGGGCTCGTCGTAGCTGCCCTGGCCGGCGATGCTGGTGACCGTCGTCAGGAGGAAGACGGAATCGGCGAGCGCGGTGACGGCGTGGCGGTGGTGGGTGAGTGTGTGCAGTTCGCCAGCGGCGATGTCGGTGTCCCCCTCGCCCGTGACGCGGACGGCGCCCTGGAGGAGGTAGAGGCTCGCGGCCGGGGGAGAGTTGTGCTCCTCGAGTTCGGTGCCCTCCGTCAGCGCGAGCAGGGACTGCCGGAGCGGCCCCTCGCGAACGAGGATCTCGGCGTGGCGTCCGTGTGCGGACTCCTTCGCGCGGGCGAGGATGCGGTCGGCGGTCTCGGTCACATGGTTCATGGTGGAACTCACTGCCTCTCGGTGTGAACTGCCTCTTGGGTCGCGTGGTCCGCACCCTACGCCAGGACGGCGACCGCCGCGCAGAGCATGATCGTGGCGGCCACGACGGCGGTGGCCAGCGTCCGGGTGGCGGCGCCGGGGAGCCGGGTGTGTCCGGCCATGACCACGCCGACGGCCAGGGCGACGCGCGGGGGCGAGACGATGATGGCGAACGACCCGCCGACGTTCTGGCCGGCGAGAGTGACGAGGCTGTCGGCTCCCAGCCCGGTCGCGGCGCCGGAGGTGGCGGAGGAGAACATGGCCGCCGCGCCGGTGTTGGTGCCGGTGAGGTAGCCGCCCAGCGCCCCGATGGCCGGGATGCCGGCCAGTGACGCAGGTCCGAACCCGGACGCGAGATCGGCGAGGTGGGCGGCCATCCCGGCGGCGGCCATGACGACGCCGATGGACATGAACACGATGGCGTTGCCCGCTACGGGGACCCACGTCGCCAGTGCCGTCCGGACCAGGTTTGTCACGGGCGGGCCCGGTGTGGTGTAGACGCGGAGCGCGACGAGGGCCGCGACGTTCACCCAGAGGGCGGGGGAGGTGAGCCATCCCGTCCCGGCCGGGGCGCCGGCGAGGGCGAGCACGGCGCTGGCGCCGAGGATCCCCGCGAGCAGGACCGCGAACGGGATGAGTGCGCGCCCGAGCTCGGCGGTGACCGCGGGGAGAACGCCGTGCCGGG
>NZ_JAALDT010000014.1:0-5607 GCF_014144995.1 Dietzia sp. DQ11-71
GTGACCATGGATTCGTCCATGCTGGCCGAGCCGTCGATGATCGTGCCGTCGGCGGGCACAGAAGCACCGGGGCGGACGATCACCACGTCGCCGACCACCAGGTCGGCCGGGGAGACGATGACGACGTCGTCATCGTCGACCTTCTCGGCCTCATCCGGCAGCAGCGCCGCCAGGGAGTCGAGCGCGGAGGTGGTCTGCGCCAGGGAGCGCATTTCGATCCAGTGGCCCAGCAGCATGATCACCACCAGCAGGGCCAGTTCCCACCAGAAGTTCAGCTCATGATCCAGGATGCGCAGGGTAGCGCCCCAGGAGGCGATGAACGCCACCGTGATCGCCAGGCCGATCAGGAGCATCATGCCGGGCTGGCGAGCGCGGAGCTCGGACAGCGCGCCGGTCAGGAACGGCCGACCGCCCCAGAGATAAATCACCGTGCCCAGGGCGGGGGAGACCCACCACACCCAGCCGGCCTCCGGCAGCTGGTAGCCGATGAGGTCGGCGAACATGTCATTGAAGCCGACCACCGGCACTGCCAAAACGAGCATGATCCAGAACAGCCGCCGGAACTGCCCGACGTGGTCTGCGTGCCCCGCATGACCGCCGTGGTCTTCATGACCGGAGTGATGCTGTCCGGTGTGGCCGTGGCTGGCCGCGTCGTCAGCTGCGCCCGGGTGATGATGTTCGGCTACCGAGGTGGCCATCTCGTCGGGGCGGCCGGCCGAACCGTCACCGGGTCCGCCGCGGCGATCATGGTGGTGGTGATCGTGTGGCTGACTCATTTGGCTACTTTCGTGTGAGCGCCGGCGGCCACGGCGGCGTCATCGTCAGCCTGCGGACGGCCGGTGGCGGCGATTCGTTCTAGGTCCGTGGGCGTGGAGCAGCACGAACACGCTTCCTTGACGGCCGTGAGCGGGAGCGCAGAGCGCGTTGTGGAGAACATGGATTTTCCTCTCCGCGTGGTGTGGTGTCTCGGGTGTCGTGCCGGGCCGGTGTGGCCCATGGCGATCGGGTGGTTAGAGCGAGGTGAGCAGGTCGCGCATGGTGTCGATCTCCTGCTGCTGGGTGTCGATGATGGTCTGGGCCAACTCGACCGCAGGCTGGTAGCGGCCACCTTCGACCTCCTCCTCGGCCATGGCGATGGCGCCCTGGTGATGGGCGATCATCTGCTCCAAAAACATCCGGGCGGCGTCGGCTCCCTGTGCGTCGGACAGCTGTTCTAGTTCGTCGTCGGAGAGCATTCCCTCCATCATGGACATGTCGTGACCGCCGTGACCATCCTGCGGTTCGGTCGCCTCGCCCCACTGCTCCAGCCAGTCGGTCAGCTGCGCGATCTCGGGGCCCTGGGCAGCCTTGATCTCCTCGGCGAGCGCCGCGACGTCGGCGGGGATGTCGTCCTTGGCCAGGATGATGTCGCTCATCTCGATCGCCTGCTGGTGGTGCGGGAGCATCATCTGCGCGAACATCACGTCGGCCTGCGAATGCTCCTCGTCCTGGCCAGAGGCAACGGTGCCGGCCACGGATGTGGTGGCGCCGGCCGCGGTGGTGGGCGCGGCGGGCGAGGCTTCGGTGCTGTCGGTGCTGTCGGTGCAGGCGGACAGCGTCAGGGCAACGGCGGTCAGGGCTGCGGGCAGGAGCAGAGTGGTGCGGGTCATCGTGGTCGATGTCCTTTCGGGTCGGCGTCAAGATCGGGTGGTGTGTCGATCGGGTGGTGGTCAGGCGAGGTAGGACAAGGTGGTCATCATTCCGGCTTCCTGGTGGTAGGCGTTGTGGCAGTGGAACGCCCATTGTCCGGGGTTGTTCGCGTCGAACTCGATCTCGATAGTCCGCATGGGGCGGATCGTGACGGTGTCTTTGCGCAGCCCGCTGTCGGCGAGGGCGAAGGTGTGACCGTGAAGGTGCATCGGGTGGGCCATGTCGGACATGTTGCGCAGCCGCATCCGGACCCGGTCGCCGCGGGAGACCTCCAACGGCGTGGTGTCGGGGTGGGTTTGCCCGTTGAGTGTCCAGCGATACGGCATCATGCTGCCGCCCATGTCGACGCTGAGGTAGCGGTCGTGCCCTCGGCCGGGCAGTCGAGAGTCCGGCGCTGGGGTCAGATCCGCGGCCAGCAGCACCGGTCCGTCGAGTTCGCCGGGGCGCGGGTCGGCGGGTAGCTCGCCGGCCCCGGTGCGCACGAGGGCGTACCCGTACCCGTTCTTGCCTTCTGCCTCGGCGAAGAGGGGAAACACCCCGTCTGTCAGCGTGACCACGGCGTCGACCCTCTCGCCCATCCCGAGCAGGATCGCCTCCGTCTCCTGGGGAGCGGTGGGAAAGCCGTCGGTGTCGGTGACGGTCATCGTGTGTCCGCCGAGGGCGACGCGGAAGAACGTGTCCGCCCCGGCGTTGATGATCCGGATCTTCGCGCGTTGGCCCGGGCTGGCAGTCCACGAGACCGGATCGGCCGGGACTCGGCCGTTGACCAAGTAGTGCGGATAGTGGACGTCCCCGGCGACACCGAGCAACCGGGAGGTCATCATCGGGTTGCTGGACCGTGCGCCCCCCATCTGGCCATGCCCCATTCCGGCCATCGGCCGGCCCCGAGCGCCGGGGGCATCCATGCCCACTCGCCCGGCGGCGTCCTCGGGCGTGCCGTCGATGCCGTCGACCCAGTCGTCGAGGACGACGATCCATTCGTGGTCATAGTCCCCGGGGTCGGCGGGATCGTCGATGATCAGCGGACCGTACAGGCCCCGGTCGAGCTGCAGCCCGGAGTGTGAGTGGTACCAATGAGTCCCGGCGTGGGGGACTGTGAAGTCGTAGGTGAACCGGGCGCCCGGAGGGATCGGGTCCTGGGTCAGACCGGGCACTCCGTCCATATCGTTGCGCAGGGCGATGCCGTGCCAGTGCACGCTCGTCTCCTGGTCGAGCTGGTTATCCACCTCGACTTGCAGCAGATCTCCTGCCCGGGCCCGCAGGACCGGACCCGGAACAGTGTCAGCAAATGCCCAGGTCGACACCACGAGACCACCGAGATCGACCTCCACCGGGCGCGGGGACAGCCGAGCGTTCACCACCTGCTGTCCCGGTCGCTGCCGCTCGGCCTCCAGGTCCCGGATCGCCGGATCCGACGCCGACACCGGCACCCCCGAGGGCCCCGGCTCGCTGCAGGCGGTCACCGCACCCGCGCCGGCCAGGACCGAACCGATGAGAAATGCCCGCCGCGACAACTCCTTCATCGGTCGCCCTCCGAGGGCGACGGCCCGAACAGGGCAGTGACCAGGAGCAAGGTTGACGCCCACAGTGCGGTGACGACCACGGCGCCGACGGTCAATGCGACCCATCCGAGCATGAGGTACCTCCCGTGTCCGACTCGACCGCCCATGGTGACCGGCCACCCGAGCGTTCTGGATGGAGATCGTGTGAAGATTCGGTCAAGGCGCCCACTCGGGTGAAGGATTTCCAGGAGTTGCGGCGAAGATGGCCTGCATGCCCCCTTCCGTTTCTGGCGCTCGCAGTTCGCATCCCCAGCAGCACGCCGGTCCGCGGGCGCTGGTGGTCGATGACGAGGAGCCCCTCGCCGACCTGGTCGGGTCCTATCTCGAGCGCGAGGGGTTCGATGTCACGATCACCGGGGACGGACAGGAGGCGGTGGGTCTGGCTCGTCGAATCGATCCCGATGTCATCGTTCTCGACCTGGGGCTGCCCGGGCTGGACGGGATCGAGGTATGCCGTCAGGTCAGGACGCACTCCGACGCCTACATCGTCATGCTTACGGCCCGGACCGAGGAGGTCGACACGCTGATCGGCCTGTCCGTCGGCGCGGATGACTACATGACCAAACCGTTCAGCCCGCGCGAGCTCTCGGCCAGGATCCAGGCGATGATGCGCAGACCTCGAACCGGCGCCACCGAAATCGACCACGGCAGGTCGCCGGAGCAGGTACGGACCGTCGGCGACCTGACTATTGACACCGCGGGCCGAGAGGTCACCGTCGGCGGCGCCGATGTCGCGCTGACCCGCACCGAGTTCGACATCCTCGCCGCGCTCGCCCGCGACCCTGGGGTCGTCTTCAGCCGAGCCCAGCTGATGGCCGCCGTGTGGGGCCCGAACTGGGTGGGTGATGACCACTTGGTAGACGTCCACATCGGTCACCTTCGCCGCAAGCTGGGCGACGATGCCTCCCGAGGCCGTTTCGTACGCACGGTCAGAGGAGTTGGTTACCGCATGGGAACCGGCCAGTGAACGACATACCATCGCCGGACGCGACTGAAACTCGGCCCCGCACCAGCCGACGCGTCGCTGGGTTCAGCTTCGGAACCCGCCTGCTTCTGGCCATGTCCAGTGTGGTCGTCGGGTGCGCGGTCAGCGCGTGGCTCGTCGCCTCCGCCCTGGCCCCGGGCATTTTCCACGACCACCTCGGTCAAGCCGGCATCGACCACGATTCGAACGAAGCAGCCCACGTCGAAGAAGCCTTCACGGTCGCCATAGTCCTTGCTTGGGGGCTGGCGGTGGCCATCGCGGTCCTGGTGGCCTTGCTCACCAGTTGGTACCTCACCCGCCGGGTCCAGCGCTCGGTCACCATGGTTACCACTTCGACGGCAGACATAGCGCGTGGGCACTACGAGACCCGGATGGCGAGTCCGAAACTTGGCCGGGAGTTCGACGATCTGGCGACCAGCGTCAACGAACTGGCCAGGCGTCTCGATGCGACAGACGCCACCAGGCGAAGGATGCTCGCGGATCTGGGCCACGAGCTGCGCACCCCGCTGGCCACCATCGACTCCTACCTCGAGGCCGTGGACGACGGAGTCCGTACCTTCGACGACTCCACAAGGCAGGTGTTGTGGGCGGCCACCCGGCGGCTCGAACGCCTCGCGTCGGACATTGTCGACGTCTCCGATGCAGAAGAACACCTCACACGACTGCAACCAGCCCGAACCACCACTAAAGCCCTGGTGGAAACGGCAGTCAACGCAGCACGCGAACGCTACTCGGACAAAGGTGTCCAGCTGCACATGGGTGAGATCGAACCAACCGACGTCACTGTGGACGTCGAGCGAATAGGACAGGTACTGGGAAACCTCCTCGACAACGCCCTACGACACACACCGACCGGAGGGACCGTCACCCTCAGCGCTGTTCGTTCGAGAACGAACACAGCCGCGATCACCGTCTCCGACACCGGGGAAGGGATCGCCGCACAGCACCTAGATCATCTCTTCGACCGCTTCTACCGAGCCGATCCCGCCCGAGGCCGAAACGCGGGCGGCACCGGAATCGGCCTGGCGATCACCCGAGCACTGGTCGAAGCACACGGAGGACGAATCCGAGTAAGCAGCCGCGGCACAGGCCACGGAGCACAATTCACCCTCGAACTCCCCTGCACGGCAGAGACGCCAGGAACGAAACTGCTTTAGCAAACTTGCACCTCCCCGTCATCTGTCCGCCCAACCCCGCTGCACTCCCCGCGCACGTCAGTGCTTGAGTGGTCGGTCTAGTCCCAGGGTGTCAGTCTCGCGGCCGCGGACAGCGATTCTCCGGTGTGGTGGCAGCAATCAAGCTGAGCCTGCGGCGGCGCTGCGGAGCGGGAGTGCGGAATGGTTGGTCAGCTCGAGAACGGTCTCGCCGCTG
>NZ_JAALDT010000150.1:0-2815 GCF_014144995.1 Dietzia sp. DQ11-71
CGAACCCGGCCGCGATGCCTGCCGCGCGGGCAGGCATCGCGCTCGCGCGGCCCCCGCGACGCGCACGCGGGTCAGCGCGCGAGATAGCGGACATGCGCCCCCCGCCCGTCGTGGGTCACCTCGGCCTCCACTCCGTACACCTCCCGGATCAGGTCGGCGGTGAGCACCTCGTGGGGCGCGCCGCCGGTCACGAGCCGCCCACCGGACAATACGATGAGATGGTCGCAGAACGTGGCCGCCAGGGTGAGATCGTGCAGGGCCGCGATCACCGTGGTGTCGGTGGCGCGGACCAGGGCCAGCAGGTCGAGCTGGTGGCGGATGTCGAGGTGGTTGGTCGGTTCGTCGAGCACGAGTACGCCCATCACCCTCACCGCTGCGCGTCAGTTCCGGATTCGCACCGGATTCCCGCGACCGATCGGTCTCGCTGGCGATCACAAGGTAACACGCGCTCCGGGGTCAGTACGCCAGCCCCATCCGCATCGCGCCCACCGCCTCGGACAGCGCCGAGCGCGCGAGCGGGGTGGCCCCGACGGCGTTGACGAACGGGTGGACCAGCGTCTCGTGGCGGCGCAGCGAGACCGGGACACCGGCGTCGGCCATCTTCCGGGCGTACGCCTCGCCCTCGTCGCGCAGCGGGTCGAACCCGCCCGTGGCCACGTGGGCGGGCGGCAGTCCCGAGAAGTCCTCGGCCAGCAGGGGGGAGGCGCGGGGGTCGAGCCGGTCCTCGTCGGACCGGATGTAGGTCTCCTCGTACCAGTCCATGTTGGCCCGGGTGAGGAAGAAGCCGTCGCCGAACAGCTCGTACGAGCGGGTCCGCGCGGACATGTTGGTGGCGGGGACGAACAGCAGTTGGAAGTCCGGCATCTTCTCCCCGGCGTCGCGCGTCTGCTGGCAGACCACCGCCGCCAGGTTGCCGCCGGCGCTGTCACCGCCCACCGCGATGCGCGCCGGGTCCACGCCGAGCTCTTCGGCGTGGTCGCGGACGTACCGGAACGCGGTGATCGCGTCCTCGACCGCGGTGGGGAACCGGAACTCGGGTGCCAGCCGGTAGTCCACGCTGATCACCTTGAGCCGGCCCGTCTTGGCGATGTAGCGGCAGGTCGCGTCGTGCGAGTCGACGCTGCCGAGCACCCAGCCGCCGCCGTGGAAGAACACCAGTGCGGGCAGCGTCTCGTCACCGTGGACCGGCGAGTACAGGCGCGCGGGCAGGTCGGCCCGGTCCGGGTCGGTGTCGCCGAGCGGGAGGACGATGTCGGTGACGACGGCGAGGTCGATCTTCTTCCCCGAGACGGTGAACGCCGACCGCTCGACGGCCGAACGTGCCTTCTCGACGGTCAGATCCTCGTATTCGCCCTCGGATGTCATCGAGATGACCCGGAGCCCGGCCTGGAAGTGCGGGTCGAGGACCTGGCCGTCCATCCGTCGCGGGGTCCCGCCCACGAGTCGGAGGAGCGGGCCGGGCAGGAACCCGGCAGCGGTCATGACGGCCTTGGTCAGGCGATCCGGGATCGACGGGGAAAAGTCACGGTGGCCGGACATGGGAGAGCGCATGGGCACATTGTGACGCGGATCCCTGGGATGATCGGGGTAATCGGACGAAGGAGCTGATCATGCGTTCAGAACACGACAGCGTGGTGCGGGTCGAGGGCCTGGTCAAGACCTTCGGCCGCGCCCGGGCCCTGGACGAGTTGGACCTCGACGTGCGCCGCGGGGAGGTCCACGGGTTCCTCGGACCCAACGGGTCGGGTAAATCCACCACCATCCGGATCCTGCTCGGGCTCATGCGCGCCGACTCCGGGCGGGCGACGGTGTTCGGCGGGGACCCGTGGCGCGACGCGGTCGAGCTCCACGCCCGGCTGGCCTACGTCCCCGGCGAGGTGACCCTGTGGCCGCGGCTCACGGGTGGCCAGTGCATCGATCTGCTGGGTCGGGCGCTCGGGGGACTGGACCCGGATCGTCGGTATGAGCTGATCGAGCGTTTCCGGTTGGACCCGACCAAGCGCACGCGTGACTACTCCAAGGGCAACCGGCAGAAGGTGTCGCTGATCGCCGCGCTGGCCTCCGACGCCGAACTGCTCGTGCTGGACGAGCCCACGTCCGGCCTGGACCCGCTCATGGAGCAGACGTTCCAGGAGTGCGTCCGCGAGGCCGTCGACGGCGGCGCCACCGTGCTGCTGTCCAGCCACATCATGGGCGAGGTCGAGACCCTCGCCGACCGCGTGAGCATCATCCGCGACGGCCGCACCGTCACCTCGGGGACGCTGGCCGATCTGCGGCGTCACACGACGACCGAGGTCCACGCCGTCACCGACGCCGATCCGGGTTCACTCGGGCGCGTGACGGGGGTCGACGGCCTGCGGATCGAGGAGGCCGCCGACGGTCGGTTCGAGGTCCGCTGCCACGTGCCGGCCCCGCAGCTGGGGGAGGTCACCGGCCTCCTTCACGCGGCCGGCATCCACACGCTCACCGCGACCCCGCCCAGCCTGGACGACCTGTTCCTCAACGCCTACTCCGGTGCCGGTGCGGCCACCGGGGGCGAGGAGCGGACAGGGGACCGGCGATGACCTCGCCGTTCGCCGGCACCGGCCTGCTGGCACGCATCGCCCTGCGCACCGGGTGGCGGGCCGCGGCCGCCTGGGTCCTCGGCCTGGCCGCGCTGTACCTCGTCACCGGGCTGTCGATCGCAGCCCTGTACGACACCCCGCAGGAACTCGCCACGTACGGCGCCTCGGTCGGCGAGTCGATGATCATGCTCACCGGCCGGGTGGCCGGGCTCGACACCCTCGGCGGCGTGATGATGAACGAGTACTCGTTC
>NZ_JAALDT010000151.1:0-4393 GCF_014144995.1 Dietzia sp. DQ11-71
TGGATCGCCCATCGCACCCGGGGCACCACCACCAGCGCCGCCACTGTCAGCAACGCCCACCCGGCGGTGGCGAGGAGCATCCACGGGCCCACGATCAGTGTCGATGCCGCCAGTACGAGCAGCGGCCCGACCATCCACAGGGCGACCTGCGCCGTCCACCACCGCCGGCACCGGGGATCGACCCGTTCCCGAGGCGGACGAAGGCCGAGTTGAGTCGCATTCACGGCTCCACCCTAAGCCGATTATGGGACGCTGAACCCCATGGGACTCCTCCGGCGATACCGGGCGACCGGCGCAGACCTGCCCTTCGGCGATCCGCTCCGCGCACACGACGTGGCCATGGAGGGGTACTTCCTCCGCGTCACCGACCGGGAGCGCGGGCGCGTCGTGATCGCCCTCATCGGGGTCAACCGGGGACCCGACGGGCACTGGGCGACGCTCGGGCTCGCCTCCGATGAGGCGCCCATCCCGATCGAGGCCGGTGGATCGCGCCGGGACGGAGACGGGAACTCCTCGTCGTCGTCGTCTTTCTCCTCGTCGTCCTCGCCGTCGTCCACCCTGCGCCTCATGGCCGCGCCCGACGGCTGGGCCGACCCGGACCGGATCGGCGCCCGCTCCGGCGAACTGTTCGAGTACCGACCCGACGGGGTCCGCGTGGACATGGGGGAGGGCGCTCGCCTGCACGTGAACATCACCGACCCGGTGCAGTGGCCGCACCACGCCGTCGGCGGCTCGAGCATCTTCCAGTCCGTCCCCGCCCTCAACCAGTACTGGCACCCCTGGCTGCTCGGCGGCCGCGCTTCTGGGTGGGCCGAACTCGACGGTGAGCACTGGGAGTTCGACGGCGCCGAGGTGTACGGCGAGAAGAACTGGGGCGCCGAAGGCTTCCCCGACTCGTGGTGGTGGGGCCAGGCGCAGGCGTTCTCCGAGCCGAACACGTGCGTGGCGTTCGCCGGCGGGCAGATCCACTCCGGGCCGCTGCGCACCGAGGTGACCGCAGTTGTCGTGCAACTGCCCGGCGGGAAGGTCATCCGGCTGGGCAACCCTGTCGTCTCGCCGGTCCGCGCCGAGGTGACCGACGAGCGGTGGGAGTTCCAGGGCCGCGGTTACGGCTGGCAGGTCCGCATCAGCGGGCGTTCGCCCCTGGACCGCGCGCACGTGCTGCCGGTCCCGCTGCCGTCGGAGAAGCGGAACTCCGCCGGGTCGATCGAACACCTCGCGGGCGAGCTCGAGGTGGAGGTGCGCCGGCACGGGCGACTGGTGTGGTCGGACCGCAGCGCCCTGGCCGCGCTCGAACACGGCGGGCTCGACCGCGCCGAGGCCGAGTTGCGGCGGCGCGGTGTTCCGGAGGGGGAGACGGGCGCGCCGCCGCTCTAGATCTTGCGCAGGCGCAGCCGCTGGATGGAGTGGTCCGAGTTCTTACGGAGCACCAGCGTCGCGCGCGGCCGGGTCGGCAGGATGTTCTCCACCAGGTTCGGCCGGTTGATCGACGTCCAGATCTCGCGGGCGGCGAGCCGGGCCGCCTTGTCGGACAGGTCGGCGTAGTGCGCGAAGTGCGAGTTGGGGTTGGAGAACGACGTGCTCCGCAGTTCGAGGAAGCGCTCGACGTACCACTGTTCGATGTCCTCGATCCGCGCGTCGACGTAGAGCGAGAAGTCGAACAGGTCCGAGACCATGAGGCGCGGACCCGTCTGCAGGACGTTGAGGCCCTCCACGATGAGGATGTCGGGTCGGCGGACCTCGATGAACTCGCCGGGCACGATGTCGTACTTGGTGTGCGAGTACACCGGCGCGCGCACGACCGGGGCTCCGGATTTGACCTCCGTGACGAACCGCAGCAGCGCGCGCCGGTCGTACGACTCCGGGTAGCCCTTGCGGTGCATCAGTCCGCGTCGCTGGAGTTCGCGGTTGGGGTGGAGGAAGCCGTCGGTCGTGATGAGGTCCACCCGGGGGTGGGAGTCCCAGCGGGTCAGCAGCGCACGCAGGACTCGGGCCGAGGTGGACTTGCCGACCGCCACCGATCCGGCGACGCCGATCACGAACGGCATGGGGGCGTCCACGGTCTCGCCGAGGAACAGATTGGTCGACTGGAACAACCGCTGTCTGGCGGATACCTGCAGGTGGATGAGCCGGCTCAGCGGCAGGTAGATCTCCGCGATCTCGTCGAGGTCGAGGTGTTCGCCCAGGCCCCGGAGGCCCTCGAGGTCCTGTTCGGTGAGCACCATGGGCATCGCACGCCGCAGGCGCCGCCAGCTCCGACGGTCGAACTCGACGTACGGCGTGTAGTCGCCGGCTTGTCTGCTCACGGTTCCCGATTGTGGCAGGTGGCCACGGGGGAGGGGGTGTCAGGGTGGCGTGGCACTAGACTGACGACGACGACGAGACGAGCCGTGGCCCCACACGATTCGTACGAAGTGCAAAGCCCACGTGCGAGGAGCAACGATGACCGACCCGAACACCGACGTGTTCACCGCCTCCCTGACCGAGCTCGATCCGGAGGTCGCCGAGGCGATGGCCGGCGAGCTCGCCCGACAGCGAGACACGCTCGAGATGATCGCGTCGGAGAACTTCGTGCCGCGTTCGGTCCTGCAGGCGCAGGGCTCCGTGCTCACGAACAAGTACGCCGAGGGGTACCCGGGCCGCCGTTACTACGGCGGCTGCGAGCACGTGGACGTGGTGGAGAACCTGGCTCGTGACCGCGCGAAGGAGGTCTTCGGCGCCAAGTACGCGAACGTCCAGCCGCACGCCGGCGCCCAGGCCAATGCCGCGGTGCTCATGGCGCTCGCGAAGCCGGGGTCCAAGATCATGGGCCTGTCGCTCGCCCACGGCGGGCATCTCACGCACGGCATGAAGCTCAACTTCTCCGGCCAGCTCTACGAGGTCGCCGCCTACGAGGTGGATCCGGAGACCATGCAGGTCAACATGGACACCGTCCGCGAGATGGCGCTGGCGGAGAAGCCGGATGTCATCATCGCCGGCTGGTCGGCCTACCCGCGGACCCTGGATTTCGCGAAGTTCCGCGAGATCGCCGACGAGGTCGGCGCCAAGCTGTGGGTGGACATGGCCCACTTCGCCGGCCTCGTGGCCGCCGGCCTGCACCCGAGCCCCGTCCCGCACGCCGACGTCGTCTCCACGACCGTCCACAAGACGCTCGGCGGGCCGCGCTCCGGCATGATCCTCACCAACGACCTCGAGCTGTTCAAGAAGCTCAACTCGTCGGTGTTCCCGGGCCAGCAGGGCGGACCGCTCATGCACGCGATCGCCGCCAAGGCCACCGCCATGAAGATCGCCGGCACGGAGCAGTTCCGCGAGCGTCAGCAGCGCACGATCGAGGGTGCCCAGATCCTCGCCGAGCGGCTCACCGCCCAGGATTGCCGGGACGCCGGCGTCTCCGTCCTCACCGGCGGCACCGACGTGCACCTCGTCCTGGTGGACCTGCGTGACTCCGAGCTCGACGGCCAGCAGGCGGAGGACCTCCTCCACGAGGTCGGGATCACGGTGAACCGCAACGCGGTGCCGTTCGACCCGCGTCCGCCGATGGTGACCTCCGGCCTGCGCATCGGCACGCCCGCCCTGGCCACCCGCGGGTTCGAAGCCGAGGACTTCCGTGAGGTCGCGGACATCATCGGCACCGCGCTGGCCGCGGGGACGGGCGCCGACGTCACCGCCCTGCGTGAGCGCGTGTCTACGCTGGCCGCGTCGAAGCCGCTGTACGAGGGACTCGAGGACTGGAAGATCCTGGGCTGAGACCGGACCGAGACGACGACAGGCGGGGGTCGATGACCGACGAGAATGCGGGCACCGACCCCTGTCTTCGTATCGGCTACGTCCCCGGTGTACAGCCGGACAAGTGGCTCGCGCGGTGGCGCGAGCGCAATCCGCGCGTGCCGATCTCGGCCCGGCGCGCCGGTGACCCGCGCGCGCAGCTCGCGGACTCCTCCGGCGACGACGGTTTCGACGTGATCTTCCTCCGCGAGCCCGACGACGCACCGCGTTCGGCGCCGGCCGGGCTGCTCCGGGTCCCGCTGTACACGGAGACGATGGCCGTGCTCGCCGAGAAGGACCACGAACTCGCCGCCTTCGACTCGCTGGGGATCACCGACCTCGAGGGGGAGCGGTGGCTCGAGCCGGTGGACCCGATCACGGCATCGCCCGACGAGGTGTCCGCCGCGGTGGACCTCGTCGCCGCCGGCGTGGGACTGCTCGTCCTGCCGGCGCCGTACGCGAGGGCGCTGAGTCGGCGGGACGTGGTGGCGCGGCCCGTCGACGGGGTCCCCGCGACCCGGATGGGCATCGCCTGGTCGCCCGCGAGGGAGACCGATGAGTTGATCGACGAGTTCGTGGGGATCGTGCGGGGTCGCAGGGCGGGCACCTCGCGCGGAGCAGCGGGCGA
>NZ_JAALDT010000152.1:0-4517 GCF_014144995.1 Dietzia sp. DQ11-71
GCCCGCGGCGGGCGGCGTCGATCCGGCAGCCGTCGCCGCGCTCGTGGAGGGCGCGGAGCGGTTGGCGCAGGAGATCTACGCGGGGGTCGTGGGCCGCACGCTGCGGTGATACGCAGCCGGTTCACGGAGGGCGAACTCCTACTGTTCATCGGTGGCGCCGAGGTCTACTGTTCGACCTCGTGACTGCGTATGGGCGGGTGTCACCGTCTGTGATGCGGCGGTGGGCGGGCTGGGCGACGTTGAGTCCGGTCCGGGTCGTCGCCCTGAGTTTCGCTGCGGCGATCGCGGTGGGGACCGGGTTGCTGCTGCTGCCCGCGGCGGTGGCGTCCGGGGGCGCCACCAGTGTGACCGCAGCGCTGTTCACGGCGACGTCGGCGATGTGCTTGACCGGGTTGATCGTGGTGGACACCCCTGTGCACTGGTCGGGATTCGGCCAGGCGGTCATTCTGGGCCTGATCCAGATCGGTGGCCTGGGGATCATGACCATGGCCTCGTTGGTGGGGTTGATGTTGGCGCACCGGATCGGGCTCAAGGCACGGTTGAACACCGCGGCCGAGGCCCGGGCGGCCGAACTCGGCGACGTGCGGGGCGTGGTCGTGGGCGTGGTCCGGATGAGTCTGCTGATCGAGGCGGTCACCGCGGCGGTTCTGGCGGTTCGTTTCGCGGTCGGGTACGACGAGTCGGTGCTGCGGTCGCTGTGGCTGGGCGTGTTCCATTCGATCTCGGCGTTCAACAACGCCGGGTTCGCGCTGTACAGCGACAATGTGATCGGCTTCGCCACCGATCCGTGGATCTGTGTGCCGTTGATGGTGGCCGTGATCCTGGGCGGGTTGGGCTTCCCGGTCCTGTTCGAGGTGGGGCGGCGCATCCGCCGGTCCGGGTCGGCGGCCCGGGAGCACCCGCGGTGGAGCCTGCACACCCGGCTGACCGTGCACGTCACGGTGATCCTGCTGCTGGCGGGGTTTGCGGCGGTCCTGGCGCTGGAGTGGACCCGCACGCTGCAATCGTTCGGTTTCGCCGACAAGGTCCTGGTGGCCGCGTTCCAGGGGACGATGCCCAGAACTGCCGGCTTCAACAGCGTCGACTACGCGCAGATGGACGATGCCACCCTGCTCGTGACCGACGTGTTGATGTTCATCGGAGGCGGCAGCGGAGGCACCGCGGGCGGGATCAAGGTGACGACCTTCGCGCTGCTGCTGTTCGTCATGGTCGCTGAGGTGCGGGGCGAGAAGACGGTCACGATCTTCGACCGTCGTGTGGACACCCGCGTCCAGCGCCAGGCGTTGGCCGTGGCCCTCATCGGTATCGGATTGGTGACGGTCTCGACCATCGTGCTCCTGGCGGGGACGCCGTTCGGGCTCAATGAACTGCTGTTCGAGGTCACCTCCGCGTTCGCCACGGTGGGGCTGTCCACCGGCATCACCGCGCGGCTTCCCGAGTGGGGTCAGTGGATACTGATCGGACTGATGTACCTGGGCCGGATCGGCCCGATCACCATGGTCAGTGCCCTGGCCGCTCGCCAGCGCGGACGACGGTACGACCTTCCCGCAGAAAGGCCTCTCATTGGCTAGGAAATCAGCGCCGGACGCCGTGGCAGTGCTCGGTCTGGGTCGGTTCGGCAAGTCGCTCGCCCTGGAGTTGATGTCCCAGGGCGCGGAGGTGTTGGGCGTCGACGCGAGCGATGCGGTCGTGCAGAAGATCGCCAACCGCCTCACCCACGCGGTGGTGGCCGACACCACAGACGAGGAGTCCCTACGTCAGTTGTCGGTGCACGAGTTCGATCGCGCGGTGGTGGGGATCGGCTCCGACCTCGAGGCCAGCCTGCTGACCGCCTCGGCCCTGATCAATATGGGCGTGGCCAACGTGTGGGCCAAGGCGATCAGCAACTCTCACGCCAAAATCCTCACGCAGATCGGTGTGCATCATGTCGTGCGGCCGGAACACGACATGGGCAAGCGGGTGGCCCACCTGGTCCGCGGCCGGATGATCGACTACATCGAGTTCGATGACGGATTCGCCATGGTCAAGACGACCGCCCCCGCGTTCGCGACGGGTCGCAGTCTCGGTGCGACGTCGATCCGCACGGACCACGGCGTGACCGTGGTGGCGATCAAGCGTCCCGGGGAGGGCTTCACCTACGCCGCCGCCGACACGATCCTGCACCCCGGAGACACCATCATCGTCTCCGGCAAGGTACGCGACACCGAACGCTTCGCGGAGCTGTCCTAGACCGCGACTCCCGTCCGTGAGGTGTGGGTTCTGTCGCTGACGCGAGGCCGCCGACTTTTGTGCAACTAGTTGCACAAAAGTCGGCGCGACCGTACGGTCGGGGGAGAAGTCTGCTCCGCCCCGCTCACGACAGGACTGCTCATGGCCCTTCCCTCAGTGCTCGCCGGCCCGCTCACCGTCCCGGTGGTCGCCTCGCCGATGTTCATCTACTCCGGCCCCGAGCTGGTGGCAGCGCAGTGTCAGGCGGGGGTGATCGGGTCGTTCCCGGCGCTCAACGCTCGGCCGCAGTCGGCGCTGGCCGAGTGGATCGAGCAGGTGCGGGAGAGCAACGAGGCGTTCGCCGCCGCTAACCCCGACCGGTACGTCGCCCCGTTCGCGGTCAACCAGATCGTCCATCGCTCCAATGATCGGCTCGAGCAGGACCTGGCCACCGTCGTCGAGCACGAGGTGCCGATCGTCATCACCTCCCTCGGTGCGCGCGAGGAGGTCAACGAGGCCGTCCATTCGTACGGCGGCATCGTCCTGCATGACGTGATCAACGACCGGTTCGCCCGCAAGGCCGTCGAGAAGGGCGCGGACGGGCTCGTCGCGGTCGCCGCAGGCGCCGGGGGACACGCCGGCACCCAGTCGCCGTTCGCGCTGGTCAGCGAGATCCGCGAGTGGTTCGACGGCCCGCTGCTGCTGTCCGGGGCCATCGCCCACGGTCGCTCGATCCTCGCCGCACAGGCGGCCGGTGCCGACCTCGCCTACGTGGGTTCGGCGTTCCTCGCGACCGAGGAGTCCCGCGCCACCGACGCCTACAAGCAGATGATCGTCGACAGCGGCGCCGGCGACATCGTCTACAGCAACCTCTTCACCGGTATCCACGGGAACTACCTGCGGGGCAGTATCGAGGCCGCCGGCCTGAACCCCGACGATCTGCCCGAGTCCGATCCCTCGGCCATGGACTTCGGCTCCGGGGGGACCACCGACTCCAAGGCGTGGCGCGACATCTGGGGCGCCGGTCAGGGCGTGGGCGCGGTGGACTCGGTCGGGACCGTCCGCGAGCTGGTCGAGCGGCTGCGGTCCGAGTACGACGACGCGGTGACGGCTCTCACCGCGGGTCTGCCCGCGACCCGCTGACCCGATGTCGCTGAAGTTCGCGATCCTCACCTCCCTCACCGAGCGGGAGGGCAGCGGCATCGAACTCGCCCGCCGGTTCGACAAGTCGATCGGGTACTTCTGGCCCGCGACCCACCAGCAGATCTACCGCGAGCTCGATCGGCTGGCGTCCGCGGGCCTCATCCACGAGCTGCCTCAGCAGGGACCGCCGCGGCGGGGGCAACCCAGGAGGTTCGCCGTCGCCGACACCGGCCGGGACCTGCTGGTGGAGTGGATCGGGGAGGACGACGAGCCCGAAACGATGCGCTCGAGCCTCGCGGTCCGTGTCCGCGCGGCCGCGGCCACGGGCAGGGTGGATGACCTTCGGCGGGCCCTCGGGTACCACCGCCGCCAGCGGGTGGAGAACCTACGGCGGTACCGGGAGATCGAGGAGCAGGACTTCGCGGACCGCGACCCCGTCGAGGTCCGGGGTGCGCTCCAGCACCAGGTGCTCAAGTTGGGCATCCAGGCGGAGCAGGCGTGGGTGGGCTGGTGCGACGAGACCCTCGACGTGCTGGATCGCATCAGTCGACCGTGAGCAGGATCTTGCCGTGGCTCTCGCCCGACTCCAGCAGGGCCAGTGCGTCTGCGGCCCGGTCGAGCGGGATCTCGCGGGAGACCCGGGTGGTGACGTCCCCTGCTGCGACCATCGGCCACACCTGGTCCACGACCTCCCGGCAGATGCCGGTCTTGCCGCCGGGGCCGTCCGCAGGTCGGGCCCGGAGGTTGGTCGCGAGGATGCCGGCCCTCTTGGGCAGTAACCGGCCCAGGTTGAGCTCACCCTTCACCCCGCCCTGCAGGCCGATGACGATGACGCGACCGTCCGGCGCCAGGGACGCGATGTTCTTCTCCAGGTACTTCGCGCCCATCACGTCCAGGACCAGGTCGACGCCGCGGCCGCGCTCGTCGTCGTCGGTCCAGTCCTTGACCCGTTCGACAAAGTCCTCGTCCCGGTAGTCGATCACCAGGTTCGCGCCCAGTTCGCGGCACATCTGCACCTTCTCCGGCCCGCCAGCGGTGGTGGCCACGCGGGCCCCGAGCGCGCGACACACCTGGATCGCGTGGGAGCCGATCCCGCCGGCACCGCCGTGGATCAGCACCCGCGGGGCGCCGAGGTCGGTGTCGCCCCAGCGGGCCTGCGCGGCCAG
>NZ_JAALDT010000153.1:0-1795 GCF_014144995.1 Dietzia sp. DQ11-71
GCCGGGGTCGGCGTAGCCACGGCGTTCGCGCGCGCGTCGCCGGAGCTCGGCGGCCTCCTCCGGGGTGAGGTGCCGGCGCCTGGAGTCGTCGGTCATGGGATCGGACTCTACTTGGCCGGTGCCGCGGTCGGCGGGTCCCACGGCCCCGGCGGGACACGCGTCACAACCGCGTGGGCCGCCCCGCTGTGCCGGGGTGCGCTGCCCCTATGTCCGCAATTCGGCCAGGTGCGCTGCCCGAATGGACCAATCGGGACGCGCAACCTGAAGCGGTACGGGGCGCGGAGCGGTGGCCGGGCGGTCACAGCGACGAGTCGGGCGGTCACAGCCACGACAGGTGCGGGGCGAGCAGCGCGTAGCCGAGGAACGCGACCACGTCGAGCAGCGTGTGCGCCAGCACGAGCGGCCACAGCCGGCGGGTCCGCATCCACCACAACGCGAACACCACACCCATCGCCAGGTTCCCGAGCCCGCCGCCGAACCCCTGGTAGAGGTGGTACGACCCGCGCAGCAGGGCGCTGGCCGCCAGGGCCAGTGCGGGCGGCACCCCCAGCTGGCGCAGCCGGATGAGCAGGTACCCCACCACGAGGATCTCCTCGGCGGCGCCGTTGCCGGCAGCGGACAGCACCAGCACGACGGGCCGCCACCACGTCTCGCCCAGACCCGATGCCGACACCTGCAGATTGACGCCCGCGGCGACCGCGCCGAGGTACAACGCCAGCCCGGGGACGCCGATGACAGCGGTCAGCGCGAGCCCCCACGCGATCTGACGGCCCGGACGGTCGCGCACGAGCCCGACGGCCCGCGCGCCGAGCCCGGAATGGGCGAGCAACACCAGCGGCAGCAGCGCCCACGCCAGCAGTCGCAGGACCCCGAGCGCCTGGTAGGCCAGGTCGAGCCACGAGTGCTCCGAGCGTGAGACGTTGAGGGCGGCGGTCTGCTCCCCGAGGTCCGCGGGTGCGAGAAGCGCGGAGACCAGGTCGAGGACGGCGTAGGCGCCGGACAGGCCGAAGGTGACGGCCAGGACGACGACGAGCTCGGCCACCAGTAGCCGGCGGACACGGGGGTCGGTCACCGGGTCGAACCGAGCCGCGTACCGGGCGAACGCCTCGCGGGGCGAGAGGGCTGCGCAGACCCGTCCTGTGCCCCGGGCCGGTGGCATCGACCCGCTCACCTCCACCAGGTCACTCGGGGAGCCGGACGTGGTCGACGACCCGGTCCATCCACCGGACGCCGGGAGCGGACTGCTGCGCGGTGGTCACGTACGCCACCCACCACCGGCTGTCCTCGGAACCGAATACGGCGGTGTACACCAACCCGCCGGAGTCCTGGTCGGGGATGCCGTCCGGGACCACCACGTAGGAGATCGCGGCGCCCGTGCCCGCCTCGTTGTCCACGGGGACCACCCGTTGTTCGTCACGGGTCCCGGACACGCCCAGGACGTACAACTGGATGGTCTCCGCGAGCGCGGTCGCGGCCCCCTGGTCATCGGTGATCGCGGCGGCGGCGATCCCGGCGTCCAGCGGACCGGCGAGGATGCGGGTGTCCAGGGCCCGGCCGGTGCCGACCGGCCTCAGCTGCACACTGCCGAACTCCGGGTCGTCGATCACACGCCAGCCGACCGGCACCTGCAGCTCGAGCCCGGAGTCCTCGTCGACGTAGTAGGTGCCGGACAGGGTCGAGTCCCGGGGCAGCACCGACGCGGGGTTCGTGGCCACGGCGGCGACGAGCAACGCGGCCAGCAACCCCAGTGCCACGTGGACGGTGCGCGGCCCGCGCTTCTCCTCAGTCGTGAGGT
>NZ_JAALDT010000154.1:0-1136 GCF_014144995.1 Dietzia sp. DQ11-71
CGCCGATCCTGGCCCCGCCCGCGCCGGCGCCGTGCAGCAGCAGCGGCACGATTCGCTCCTCGCCCACCAGGTGCGGGTCCAGATTGCGGCCCGCCCGCCCGGTGGCCAGGGCGTGGTAGCCGGGGTCGATGTAGTCGGGGCCCACCTTGTGCCCCGAGACCTCCAGCCCGGTGCGGCGCAGCGCGGCCATGAGGCCGGTCGCGACGGTGGTCTTGCCGTGCCCGGACGCCGGCGCGGCCACGACGATCCGCGGGAGGTCGGTCACCATTCGATGCCCCGCTGACCCTTCTGCCCGGCGTCCATCGGGTGTTTGACCTTGGTCATCTCGGTAACCAGGTCGGCGACCTCGAGCAGCCGGGGGTCGGCGTCGCGGCCGGTGATCACCACGTGCTGCCGGCCGGGGCGGCTGGCGAGGGTGGCGACCACGTCGTCGACATCCACCCAGCCCCACTTCATGGGATAGGTGAACTCGTCGAGCAGGTAGAGGTCGTGCCGCTCGTCGGCGAGGCGCCGCTTGATCTCGGCCCATCCTTCGGCGGCGTCGGCGGCGTGGTCGTCCTCGGTGCCGTCCTTGCGCGACCACGACCACCCCGAGCCCATCTTGTGCCACTCGACGGGCCCGCCCTCGCCGGTCTCGTCGTGCAGGCGGGCGAGGCGTTCCATGACGGTCTGCTCGCCGATGCGCCACTTGGCGGATTTGACGAACTGGAACACACCGATGTCCCAGCCCTGGTTCCAGGCGCGCATGGCCAGACCGAACGCGGCGGTGGACTTCCCCTTGCCGGGCCCGGTGTGGACCATGACCAGCGGCCGGTTGCGGCGTTGGCGGGTGCTGAGCCCGTCGTCGGGCACGATCTCCGGCTGTCCCTTGGGCATCAGGCCACCTCGTTCCGGGGGTCGACGCCCCGGGGGCGCGCGGTGCGGGCGCGGGCTGTGTGAACGCCGACCGTGTCGGTGAGTCCCTCGGCGGTGACCTCGCCCAGTGGCACGTGCTCAGCGCCCAGGTGCCCGGCGAGCTCGGAGGCCAGGCCCATCCGGAAGCGGCCGGTCTCGCAGTCCACCACCACCGAGGCCACGCCGAGGGAGGCCAGCCCGGTCGCCGCGGTGCGGGACCTGGCGAGGGCGTCCGGGCCGTG